>JAIOXO010000016.1 GCA_022396035.1 Actinomycetes bacterium
CGCTACTGCAAATCTATGCACCATCTCCCATATTACAGTGTTAGCTGTTGCTTATTTTTCCTCATTTGTCAAAGAACTCAGGTAAAATTCGGTTTGTTAAAAGCTTTCTCCCGAATTTTTAATTTCGTGAAGCCCTATATGTTTTAATACTAAAATAAAAAAACCGACTATATTTAGTCGGTTTCGCTATTAGCTAAACTTTTACTATACAATTGGCGACCAATTATAATAAGAAAAGCCTTAATGCTACTAAATTGTTTTTTTATTAAATTCGGTGATTGGTATTATTTAGTATAATTATAATACTGATATGGTGAATATCAAATTATTTTAAATTTCCTGAAAGAATAGCGGAAATCAGAAACTCAAATCTGGTATAAAAATATCCTCACTTAATCCCAATAATCTGGTTCTAACTCTGCCCACAGTCCCCAGCCACCTCTAAGACAATTAATATTCAATTTTTATTTTAATTTTAAAAGTTCTTGCTATTACACTAATTGGGGCGGCCACTTCCAGATATCCATGTCATGGGCTATAGGAATAATGTCCTGCCAATACCTCCTAATATGCCTGAAATCGGAACTCTATCGCAAAAAATTTAACCTCTTTTTCCTCTTGTAATATAATAAGAAACTTTTAATCACCGAATGTTATTTTTTGACATTTTTCAATATATTATACTGGAAGTGCTGCAGATGCGACGCTCTTTTACTGTTTATTTAAAATAATAATAAAAATCATCTTCTATTGGAATAAAGCCATACAAATAATATATAATTATTTCTAATAAAATTTAATAAAACAAAAGTGAAATGAAAAAAGTATCAAAAAAAATTCATATTGTCTTGTTTTTTCTTCTTTTAATGATCATCCTTTTATATGTTATTGGGTGCTCAAACACCTCCTCAAATGCATCTGACAGAATTGAATCTTCGGTTTCAAAAGACCAGGCAGCGTCCGCTGACTCTATTGGCAATAATAAAAATGATCAGGAAGGTGTGCCACTTCCCCAGGATGAAGCAAATGGTATTTACATTGATGGTGATTATGCATTTGTAGCTGATTACATGAAGGGGCTTTATGTCTATGATATTTCGGATAGGTTAAATCCCATAAAAATTTCAGAAATTGAGCTTCCTGGAGACGGCATGGATGTTTTTGTATTGGGTAAATTTGCCTACGTTGCATGCGGGTATGAGGGTTTGAATATTATAGATATTTCTGATATTAAAAATATGAAGGTATTATCAACCTTTAAACAAGACGATTTTTCCTCTGATTATGCGAAAAGAATGCAGATAAAAGATGACATATTATTTCTTGCAGATGGCGTGGGAGGTTTTAAGATTATAGATATAAGCATGCCTTACAGTCCCAGATTAATAAGCAAGTTTGGCTCAACCTACCAGGGGTCAATAGATGATGTTGGTATTGATGGAGACACAGCTTTTCTTGCAGATTACAGGGCAGGTTTTATATTGGTTGATATAAAAGATTTAAATAATCCCGGGCTTGTCTCAGAGATCCGTACAACCGGTATGGCAAAAGGATTATGCATAATAGAAAGAAATGAAGACAAATCATATGTAATGGTTGCTGATTATAAAAGCATCCAGGTAATAGATGTTTCTGATATTTCAAAACCTTTGATTGCCGGAAATTATGATGGTTTAAAAAATGTGGTAAGCATAACTTCATCGGGAAACACTGCGTTTGCAGCAGATTATAATCTGGGACTTGTTCAGCTTGACATTACAGAGATTACAAGACCCATTCTTATAAATACTTTCGATACAGGAAAGACAAATGATGTCTGCATTTATGAAGGCTATATTTATGCCGTGGGAGAAAAAGGTATTTCTGTTTTTGCAATTGAATAGTTTTAATTTATACGAGGGGAAAGAATTTTATGAAAAGAGCAATATTTATTATGCTTGTAATAACTCTCATAATTTCACTTTTATTGTTGTTGAATGCTTGTAACATAAAAAAAGGTGTTACTGAAACAAAGGAAGGTGGGCAATTTACAGTAGAGAGCAGTAAAGATAGTACCCAGGCCCAGGAATCAAATAAAGAAGATATCCAGGATAGTTTATCACCTGAAGATGAGGAAACATTTGAAAAATTATACAATCCTCCCCAAGAGGGAAGCCCTGAAAATATTGGTAAAATTATATTTTGCTCAGAACCTGAAGAGACTGAAGAAAATGGGGATTATTATCTTTATACAATAAATTCTGATGGCTCAGAGATGACAAAAATTGCATTTTTTGGTGATTGGATGTGGCACCCTGTGTGGTCACCTGAATACTCAAGGATAGCCTATTCTGCAAATTTAGGAGATACAGAGAAGATTTTTATAATGACAGCTGATGGCAGTGCAAACAAGCAGCTTACATTTGGAGAAGGCCGGGACAAGTTTCCAACCTGGTCACCTGATGGAAAACTTATTGCATATATATCCTATATTGACAGCACACCAAATCTATCTGTTATAGATATTTATGGAAAAAGCCAAAAGCAGCTGACTTTTGTAGAAGGTAAAGATACTGTGGTATGGCCAAGCTTCTCTCCTGTAGAAGATACAATAGCCTATACATATAATTCATCAGAAGAAGGAATAGGTGCAAGAATTATTGTAGTAAAAAGTGATGGAACAGAGATTGTAAAAATTCCGGCTCCTGAAAATCCAAAAGCACACTTTTCTCATCCTGGCTGGTCACCCGACGGCAAAATAATGTATTTTCTTTCAAACCAGTCAAGACATGTTGAAGTTTGGAAGATAGATTATTATAAGCTTATACACAACCTGACCGCAGATGAGAACGATAAATATGATGATTTAGGGCTTATGCAGTTAACTGATCTATATGGCAATGGTGTAGCTGCAGATTACCGGCCAAGAGTATCTCCAGATGGAAAAAAGATTGTATTTTGTGGAGGATGCCAGGAAGAGCCTGTATCCGGGTTTAACCTTATTACAATAAATACTGATGGATCTGATATTACAAACATAACCGATTTTACAATAGATGCATGTGAGTGGCCTGACTGGTAATAATTGTATATAGAAACTTTTATCTGTAAAAAATAAATAGTGAGTAACAAGGTAGGGTAAATACCTATTAAGTCTGAAAACTCAGCTCAGGTATAAAAATAATCTTATCTGAAGTTGTAATTACAGTCCTAACACCGTACGCTATGGTCAGCCAACTTTTAGGCTCTTCACCAACAACCATGGCAGCCCAATAACAACTTGCAATTTCATATGGCTATATCTATATTGTAATTGCAATATTATTACAATATATTGGAGAAGTTATGAAGTCAAAATTAATTAAGATAGGCAATTCTTGGGGAATAAGAATAAACTCTCATATAATTAAGGAGTGCGAACTAGGCAATGAGATAGTAATAAAAGTAGCAGATAAAAAATTAATTGTTGAAGCTGTTAAGGAAAAAAGAAAAGGATGGGAATCTAGTTTTAAGAAAATGCAACAAGCAAGTGAAGACAATCTTCTAATTAGTGAAGGAAATGATTTTGATAAGGACTGGGAATGGTAATTCGCCAATACGATATTTTTTGGGTAGACCTCAATACAACCAAAGGCCATGAAATAAAAAAGGTTAGGCCTTGCGTTATTTTATCGCCTATTGAGATGAATTTAAATATTAGTACTATAATTATGATTATGTATAATTTTTTCTGTAATTTGATAACCGGTCTTTAACATAATGTCCATCACTCTCCAAAATATTATGCTAACTATAAACAAATAAAAAGGAGAAGTGATGGACAATTACAACAATAATGCTAAAGAGAAAAAGTTTCAAGATGCACTGGTAGATGAGAAGGATATTTTAAGAAATATTATTCAAGACTTTTGCCAGAACCTACTGGAAGAAGAGATGGAAGACCACCTAGGCGCTAAAAAATATGAAAGGACTGACGTGCGGCAAGGACATAGAAATGGCAAACAGCTATGGATATTGCTAATGATATGGATCATTTTAAGATATTAAATTTGCTCAGGGGAACCATCATACTTTAAATTATCGGCTCTTCACCAACAACCGTATAACACCCTAACCCGTAAATGGTAGTTTCTAAACGAGAGGACCATATCCAGCTTAACATATGCAGTGGGGTCTTTTTTAACACTTAAAGGAAAGGGTATTGCTTCAATGAATCCTCCCTAATTACCGGTGGGGTAACCAGAAATAAAAAGGCCCCAACGAATCTTTTGCCTTAGCTTTCACACGTTAGGCTAATCAACACATTGGGACCCAGAGAGTAAAAGTTGTGCGGTAAATCTTTAAAAGATGCTAATTACTATTTACTTTCTTTCGTCTATAAATTTCATTGCCTTTTAAAGCTACCTAACTTTTACTTTCTATAATCATCATAGCAGACCTGTCAAGGGGTAGAATAGATTATAAGTTGTTTAGTGAATCACTGGCCGGAGTTATAGTAGTCAGGGAAGGGCAGGAGCAAAAACTTGAAAACTTATTTAAGGGATACAACATAAAAATTACAGAAGTGGGCAATACTACCGATGATTGGAGCTTTACTGCTTATATAAACGGCAAGCCTATTCTAAATATTTCAAATGAGAAATTAGCACGAGCCTATCTTAGGGATTATAAATAACAAAGGCCCTAATTAAAGCTGGGTTTTTAAGTTTAATAAGAGTTTTGGTGCATCAAAAAACCCCAGCGAATCTTTTGCCTTTGCTTTAACACTTTAGGCTACTTAATACCCTGGGGTCTTTCCTTGAAACTTTTCTAAGGATCTCTCCGAAAGTAACTCATTTTTACGGCCTTTCGTTTGTAAAAAAAACTACTATCAAAGGTTGCCTTCTTTTTCAAGGCATGTTAAATATACCTCAAGTGTAAGGTACTTGTCAAGAGGAAAATCACCAGTGTCATCTAAGTTTTAAAAGTGCACACTTATATTAGGATTTAAAATTTAAAAGTGCACACCTCAGGCTATAATCAGACCAAAAACAGAAAGGTCAGAGGCTATGGCACAGATCCACAATGGATTTGGTACCAGGAAAGTAAAAGTCATTGTTAAAAAGTAGATAAAAAAGAAAAATCGGAAACATAAATTATTTGGTCAAGAATCCCTTACTGGCGGGATAAAGTAAATATTTTGCCGGCGATACCCTGCTTGTCAACATGTGATTCAAACTGGCGGTAAGGAATAGTTACAGTAAAATCTCCTGCAGCATAGGGAGTTACCTGGTAAGGTAGAAAATTGACCAGCGGCCCTTCTTTAGTAATTAAAACCTGGGAGAAATTTTCTTTGGTAGGAGCAGTTCCGCTTTTTTTCCATTCAATCTCCGGCTCCAAGCCCTGTTGGCCAATCTGCATTTTCTCTTTCAAATCCTCAAAACAATATTCTGACAGAAACTCAAGATAGTTGAAATCAGCCATGAAAATATGTTCCAAATCAATTATGCTATTATGGTTGAAACTGTAATTTATGGCCTGAAAATGCTGCATTCCATGGGCACCCCCGGTATAGGGGTATATATAGAAAAGGAGGGAAACAAAATTATCTTCATATTCAAATAATGAGTAGTCAACAGACGGCATATAACCTACTGACTGGTTTACGGTTTCCATATCTTCAGTTTGCTCAATCATATCTTCAAAATCAGATATCATAGGATCAATATTATCCTTTACAATTAAGTCATTTAATCCCTTAGTATTATTACCGTTAGTTTGCAGCTCAGGATAAGCTGCTGTAATCTGGTAGGGAAACTGATTATCCTGTTTAAAGATATTATGTCCTACAACCAGGCGGTTACCGGAAAAATCTGTACCATAATCATTTATTTTTAAAGAATCTATTATTAAATCAAAAGAATCATTCCATTCCTGCGCGGGTCCAGAGGCCCGGCCCTCTACCACATTCTGGTAAAAATCCTGTTGTTTCTCCAGATCCCATACAGGATTGGTACCGCAATCCTGGTTATCATAATTAAAATATTCTTCCATAGAGCTGATAATGCTGTCTTTGTCTGCGGATAGAATAATTTCAACCCGGCAGCCTTGATTGTAAAAAACAGTATGTCTTTCAAAGACTATATTGCAGGGGTTTCCCCTGGACAAAGTCATGTATTCCTTTATCTTTATATTATCTATTTCATAAGTTCTTAGGGAAGGCTCATAGGCCTGGTCATTTTCCTGAAGGCACTGTTCCTGTTGCAGCTTTCCCCCTTTACCACCAGCTGTAAGATTTTCTATTTTCTGTACCTGCACCACCAGGTTAAGCTTTGCATAAGGATTGGTAACATAGAGGCTGGAGGATAATATGGTCCGGTCCAGGGGGTAAACAAATATAAAATCTGCATCATCTGAAAAGTACATTACATCACTGGAAGTTTCCTGCGCGGCAGCTGATCCCTCCGGCGAGGATGGTTCGGTTTCAGCCTCCTGGCCCCGGGCCTTATTTTCAGTTTCTGGTATTTGTGCAGGCGTATCAGCTGGTTCAATATTACTATAACCGGCACAGCCACTAGCAGCTACTATCAATACTGCCAGTAATGCAGCTGCATTGGTTAAGATTCTTTTGCCCATTCTTATCAACTATGTTGTTAGTCAATTATTTATTAACAAAAGGCTATAATAAAAAGATAAAAATTAAACCATTTTTTAAGGATATAACTTAGATCAGCTCATTTAAAGGCTAAAAACCACCTTTGCCTTCCAAGCATCTGGATAATCTTGAGCCTGAAGGGGAAGATAAGGTTAAAATAACTTAAAAAAGTTTTCTAAATGAAAAATATAGTTTATTATGATAACCAAACATGGTCCATAATATATTGGAATAAAACAGTGTAGGCAAGAATAGTATATTTTTAAAAGAAAGATTGCCCATGAAATACTTAAAATCTTTTTTGTATACAACTTCTGCTTTTATCCTGTTTTACCTTATAGCACCCAATCCGGTATATGCTTATCTGGATGCAGGCAGCGGAAGCTATGTAATCCAGATTTTAATTGCCGTCTTTATTGGCGGAGCATTCGGGATAAAAATATTCTGGCGAAGAATATATGCTTTCTTTAGTAAATCTTCTACAGGGGAAAAGAAAGGTGACCAGCCTCCCAAACAGTAAAATAGATCCTGCATCTTTCAGGGATCCCAGCGGGTTTCTATTTACACATAATGGAAAAATCTACCGCCAAATAAATAACATCTACAAGCCGAACTATGATTTGCTGATGGAGTCAGGCCTTTACGGCCGGCTTACCGGACTGGGTTTGATGATCTCTCACCGGGAAGTGGACATAGAAGCCCCAAAACCCCAGGCAGCCTATAAGATAATAGAGCCGGAGCCCATTCCTTTTGTATCCTATCCTTATGAATGGTGTTTTGGTCAGCTAAAGGATGCAGCTGTTACCACCTTTAGTATACAGAAAACAGCCATGGATTACGGCATGACCCTTAAGGACTGCAGTGCCTACAATATACAGTTTAGGGGGTGTAAACCTGTTTTTATAGACACCCTGTCTTTTGGAAAGTATACACCGGGGCAGATATGGGTTCCCTACATGCAGGCCTGCCAGCATTTTATAGCTACTTTAGCGCTTATGTCCTATAAAGATGTAAGGTTAAACAAGCTGCTGAGGGTTTATCTGGACGGAATCCCCCTGGACCTGGCCAGCTCACTTTTGCCCTTTACCACCAGGTTAAATTTTTCACTTCTTTCACATATACACCTGCATTCTAAAAGCCAGAAACATTTTGGTGGTAAAAAAATTGAGGTGGGCAAACGAAAAATAAGCAGAATGGCTTTCATGGGCCTAATTGACAGCCTGCAGACACTGGTAGAAAGAATGCAGGTCAGGGGATTGGGCACTGAATGGGCCCAATATTACCAGGATACTAATTATTCAGAAAAAGCCTTTAACCATAAACACAAAATTGTTGAGGAAATGCTCGCCACAACCAATACCGGCATACTCTGGGATTTTGGCGCTAATGACGGTTTATTTAGCCGGATTGGCAGCAACCAGAAAATTTATACTTTATCCATGGATATTGATTACGGGGCGGTGGAAAAAAATTACAGCAGGGGTAAACAGAGCAATGAAGATTTTATACTGCCCCTGATAATGGACTTATCCAATCCTTCTCCCGGGATAGGATGGAAAAATGAAGAGAGAAAACCCCTGATCACCAGGGGGCCGGCAGATACTGTGCTGGCTCTGGCTCTAATTCATCATCTGGCTATCTCCAATAATCTGCCCCTGGGCAAGATCGCATCATTTTTCAGTCATTGCTGCCGTTATCTTATTATTGAATTTATTCCCAAGGATGATTCTCAAGTACAAAGGCTTTTAGCTACCCGGAAAGATATTTTTACTGATTATCACCAACAGGCATTTGAACAGGAATTCAGCCATTATTTTAAAATTCAAAAAGTAGAATCGGTTACTGATTCCAAAAGAACCCTATATCTTATGGAAAAAAGGGAAGGCCAGAAATGAGCAAAAAACCATGGCCACTTCACCCTTTTTTATTTGGTCTGTTTCCAATCCTTTTTCTGTATTCTCAAAATATGGGTCAGGTGGCCCTGGGAGAAATATTAATTCCTTCGGGCATAGCCATGGCAATGGTAGCCTTAATTTTGGCAGCATTGTGGCTACTGTTTAAAAGAAACATAAACAAGGCAGGAATTACCGCCACCATAGCGGTAATCCTGTTTTTCTCTTATGGCCATATTTATAATATGGTGGGAGGAAAACAGTTGCTGGGGCTGGTTGTAGGTAGACACAGATACCTGGTTCTTATATGGATTCTGTTATTGCTGGTAGTGATTTTTTTAATAGTTCGAACCAGGGTAGACCTTAAAAACCTTACCAGGGTCCTGAACATAGTTGCGGTATGCTTGATAGCGGTATCGGTTGTAAATATTTCCATATTTAAGATCAATGCCGGGGATACTGACTGGAACGTGGCTTCCTATTCTCCTGATATGCTTGAAGGGGCAGATACCCATGCCGGCATGGATGTATACTATATTATACTGGATGGTTATGCTAGCTCTACCACCCTGAAAGATGAGTATGGATATGATAATAGTGAGTTTATCCACCACCTGGAGCAAAAGGGATTCTATATTGCTTCAGAGAGTGTAAGCAATTACCCCAGCTCGTTCTTGTCCCTGGCTTCTTCATTGAATATGGAGTATATAAATTATTTAAGTGACCGGTTAGGCCAGGGCTCCAATGACCGGTCACTTCCTTATGCCATGATTGAGCAAAACAAGGTGGTTGAATTTTTTAAATCTCATGGCTACAGGTACATCCATTTTAGCTCCGGATGGGGACCAACCAATTATAATCAGTATGCTGATGAAAATGTGTCCGTATCCCAGAGCAGATGGAGCGAGTTTCAAACCCTGCTCATACAGACCACCGCCCTTACTGTCTTTGAAAAAAATTTCTTCAAAGACATCGCCAGGATGAGGGTAATCAATAATTTTGAACAGCTGGCCCGGGTCCCGGGGATGGAAGGCAGTAATTTTGTTTTTGCCCATATTGTTTGCCCCCACCCGCCCTATATATTTAACCGGCAGGGAGGTCCGGTTCCTGAAACCGACTTTGATATGGATATATGGGGTCAAGACCAGAAAGATTACTACCTGGACCAGCTTATCTATCTGAACGAGGAGGTAAAAGCTTTTGTGGACAGGGTAACAGCTCAATCAGAAACCCCTCCTATAATAATCCTGCAGGCAGACCATGGGCCTAGAAATACTTTTATACCCGACCAGTACCCCAGTGATTCCATGTTCAGGGAAGGGATGAGAATATTTAATGCCTATTATATGCCCCAGCAAGAAAATGATTTGCTATACAGGTCTATTACTCCGGTTAATTCATTCAGGGTGGTGTTTAACACCTATTTCGGTACTAGTTTCCCCCTGCTGGAGGACAGAAGCTATAATTCATTTGAGGTAGAGCCATATAGATTTACCGATATAACCGATACAGTGACCTATAAATAGACCCATAACCAAATCCTGGGGTTTAAATAAATTAGGCTTGTTTGGAAGATAATAATTATTTATTCCTTTTTTAAATTCAGCCATCCCCGGTAGTGGTCTGCCTGTAACAGAATTAAACTAATATTTGGGTTGTAGTCTTTCTGTGCCTGGTTAGGTAAAATATATACTAAGATTTATATAACTTTTAACTACTGGAGGTAATATGTCCAAAGAAGGATATTTAATCGGAAAATTAAACGGACAAATCGAGGGTTGGGAGTCAGAAATTAATAATTTGAGATGTGAATTAGACGAGACCTCGGATGAAAATGTTAAAACAGACTGTGAAAACAAGATAGACCAGCTGCAGGGCAAGATTGTGGAAGCAAAAGAAAAAATAAACAGCATGAGCAAATCTGACCGGTCCAATATACCCCCTCATAGGTTATAGGGAGCCAGTCGGGTCCCAGCTCCATGAGGTTAAAACCATGTTATGGCCATGCTTCCACGAATCTTGTTCTTGGCTAAGAAATTATATTAGTTGAAATTGGCTGGTAAAAACCCTTTAACCTGAACCCGTTTTTTAATCAAATACCATTATTAGAAGGGGATAGAGACTGAGAGCTGAATTTTTCCTGATTATGTCCATATACAGGTTTGCAGTATAATTGGGGCCAAATTTTTAACAAGGAACACTATGAAAAAAATATTTATTATTTTAATTCTAGTTGCAATTTGTGTATCTATTTCTGCCTGCAATAAAGATGATGACAGCAGCTTAACTGGCACTGCTAGTGAAGTTGCCGCAGAAGATATTACCGAAGAAGAAACCATGGATCAACCAGCACCGGATATGGAAACAGCAACGGAAGCAGAGGATGCTGTTTCGGACCAGGAACAAAACATGGAGGAAGCCGGGAGCTCAGAAATATTAAATGACCAAAAACCTGTGGAAGTAGTAAGGATAAGCGTTAAAGAAGTATATGAGGATATGCAGGAAGAACAGCCCCGGTATTTTCTGCTGGATGTAAGAACGCAGGAAGAATATGATTACGGCCACCTTGAAGGAGCCTACCTTGTACCGGTAAATGAACTGGACCAGAGGTTGGATGAATTGCCCCAAAATAAACCAATAGTGGTATACTGCAGAAGCGGAAACAGAAGCGCCAGGGCAGCTGAAATACTTATAAACAATGATTTTAAAGAAGTTTATGACATGGGCGGGATAAGGGACTGGATTGCAAAGGATTATCCTATCGTTTTTAACTGAGGCTGCAGTTTTTTATAAATTAATACTGACAACTAATGGTTGTATTGTATGCAACTATCCGGATTAGTGGAATTTTATCTTGCATGCTTAATCTTAAGCTAAATGTTATAAAAAATCAGGACCAGTACCAGAATGGAGCACCAGCGACCTTTAAATAATTTAGGCATAATGTTATAAAATTGTGTAATCAGTATTTACTGGAAAAAATTTGCAGTTAATAGGTTTATCTTTAGTTTGGGTGGCTTTATTTACTTTTTTTGTTCCAGTTTAAGCAATAAGCAAAAGGCGTATATAAACATAAATGGCCAGAAGCAATAGAAAGGAGAAAAGATGAATAGAAGGTTTACAGGAGTAATTTTTTGTTTTATATCCTCTTTCTTGTTTTCAGCCAGGTACATAACAGCGGCTATCTTTGCCAATGGAATTACCAGCTGGAATAAGGAATTATTTGAAAGCATGCTTCAATATACCGGTAATGCTTTATTGGTTATTTCCATAATCTCCCTGGCGACAGGTGTAATATACCTCATAGCGGGGGAATTTGAAGGAAGGAAAAATAAATAATAACCTGGCAATAATTAATAAAAACAGCCAGAGTTTTACCCCTGGCTGGTCTATCAATTAATAGGAGACTTTATCTTCTCCCTGCACCATTGCTACCCAGGTAGCTCCTCCAGTTAAACTTACTATACGCCCGCTGCCATCTTTATAGGTAAATGGCTGGCCAACATCAGACCTTTCCCAGGTGCCTCTTATGGCTTTGCCGTCCTGGAATATAAAAGCAGTGCCTGTTCCCACTGTTCTGACATCCATATGCCCGTACTGGTCCAGGGGGCCGGTAATATCGGTAACCATTACTACCACATTTTTAGCGGTAATCTGGGCGCCTGTATTAAAATCTATGTGGGGATATCCGCCCATAAACCTGAAATAAGTATTAAGGTCCCGGTTATAGGTATACTTTAAATCAAATCCTCTGGGGGCATAAGCATGGGTGGCAAAACTAACCGTTATATTGGATACACTGCCTCTTTGTGCCGGGGGAGGGTCACTCTTATAGGGAAACGGTAAACCACCAGCAAGAGGATAACCAAGCTGGGCAGCCTTCTGCCGGAGCTGGGCTACTGACATAAAAGCGGTATGTTCCTGGGCTGAATTCCGGGTCCAGTCCCTCCAGTAGGGAGCCTGTGCGGTTATACTGCTGTTGCCGGACCGGTCAGTCATGGCACTTAAAACCTGCAAACCCAGGTTCTGTATATATCCGTAACATTCAGGATAGGTTCCAAAGAAGGCATATACGGGATTAAAACTTTTAGCCATCTCTGCATAATAAGGCCTGGCGCTCCTGACCGGGCCTACCATGGGGGCGTCATTGGAAGAATATATGGCTACAAACCGGGTAATGCCATATTCATCTACCACCTCAAAAACCACATCTGCCAGATTGAGGCCTGATTGGGGCCTGGCGGCAAAACTGTTTTCCACCATTACTGCAATGGGCCTGCCGCCCGCAGCAGAGGCTTGCTGGTTTGTATCCGGGTTTTCTTCTGATTCAATAACTCCAGGATAAAAGGCAGGAGGCCTGCCAGTTTGCCTGGAAACTGTTTCCTGGCTGCTGCAGCCATAGGCCGTCAGAAAAATAAATGTAAGGCAAAGTATAGCAACAACCCATACAGAATGTTTCAGTAATCGGGGCATAGTGTGCATAAAGCCTCCTTGTTTAATATAAATGAACAAAATTATGTCATACTCAAAAAATGTTGTAAACCCAGGAAATAAATTAAAGGTCTGCTTACTGGCTGTCCTTTTTTTCTTTTTTGGGTATTAATTCTTTCAGAATTGCGGCGGCAGCAGAAAGGTCATCCAGATATTTCTGGTTCTGTGCTGGATCATAAAGGTTCCTGCCCCGGTGGTATTTGGTGTCTTCAAAGCTTAGTTTCTTAAACTGGCCTATCTTGTTTCCCGGTTCGGGAGGCAGGGTTTTTAGAAGACTCATGGTGGCCGCATGCCAGGTTTTAAACCGAGGATGCCGGGAATCGAAACTTTTTAATTTGTCTGCTTCCTTTATTTTGTTTTTTATAGCTTTTTTTATTTTTTCATCCATACACTAATAATATATTTAAAACTGAAACAAAGCAAAAAAAATGAGCGGTTTTAATTAAAAAACCGCTCGAAGGGGAAATGAATTGATGTCATTGTACAATAAAAAAAATATAATTCAAGGAAAAATATTATTTTTTTTCCAGATCAAGCATTTCTATCAGTCTGGGCACATGTTTTTCCCATCCCAGAGCCTGTATATGCACTCCGGCACAGAAAGGCTTAACCTTATTTATGAGCTCAACCAGGATTTCCAGACAGGTATTTACCCTGTCTTCGGATTTGGCCATACGGTCCATGATTGGCTTGGGAACATAGATGCCGGGAACAAACTTATTCATGTAATTGGCCATTTTGTCTGATTTAAGCAATATGACTCCGGCCAGCACTGGAACCTTTATGTTCAGCTTGCTTACCCTCTCCATAAAGCTTTCAAATACCCTGGCGTCAAATATGGCCTGAGTCTGGAAAAATTGGGCCCCCATCTCGATTTTCTTCTGCATTTTTATAAGCTGAAGCTCCATTGCCTCATGGGTATCTGCGCCCGGGTTTACCACTGCTCCCTTAAAAAAAGAAGGTTTTCCGTCCAGCTGGTTGCCGGCAACATCATATCCTTCCTCCAGCCTTTTTATGGCCCACAAAAGGGATACAGAATCCAGGTCGTTTACAGGTTTTGCCCCCGGGTGGTCACCCACTGAAACATGGTCGCCGGTAAGGGCTAAAACATTTCTTATCCCCAATACATAGGCACTCAACAGGTCAGACTGGAGAGCCAGCCGGTTCCGGTCCCTGCAGGTCATCTGAAATATGGGATCCAGATCCATCTCTTTTAGAAGGTGACAGGTAACCAGAGATCCCAGCCTCATAACAGAGCTCTGCAGATCAGTAACGTTTATGCCGTCCACCAAACCTTTAAGCAGGTTTCCGGTTTCGGTAATCTCTCCGGTATTAACTCCTTTGGGGGGGCCAATTTCACAGGTAATGGTAAATTTGCCTTCTTCAAGCGATTTCTGGAAGGAACCCTTTTTATCTTTATTATTTTCTGCCATATATCCTCCAATAAAGTAAGATAGTTGTGATAATTCTAATTGAATTATTTTCTTTTTACAAATTGAAGTCTAATATAAAGGAAGGAGGGATACTATTGAACCATAAATCTATAAAAAAGAGTTATCGTCTGGTGGAAAATTTATCGGATATGGCAGTGGAAGCCTGGGGAGAAAACCCCGAAGAGCTGTTTGCCAGTATAGGTACGGGTATGTTTTCAGCCATTACAGATATTGATAAGGTAAATCCCAAATTTAAGGTAGACATTACCCTAGAGGAAGAACCTGGAGGCAGCTATGAAGATGCAGTCATAAGCTGGCTGCAGGAGTTGATTTACAGGTTTGAGGCTGACAAAATGTTGTTCTGCCGCTTTGAAATTGAAAACATTGGACTGGATGAAAAAATTTTGGTTAAAGCCTGTGGATGGGGAGAGCCCGTGGATAAAGAAAGGCATAACATAAACATAGGAATAAAAGCAGCTACCTATCACCAGCTAAAGGTAGTAAAAAATCAGCAGTGGCATTGCAAAGTAATATTTGATATCTGAGGTGATTTAAGTGAATGATTACGGTATAAAAAAAATAGATGATTATAAATGGCTTATACCCAAAAATGAAGATCTGGGGATGAGGGTAGACGGCATTATATTCGCCGATGAGGACATAATTGAGCACGCAGTTAATGAAAAAACCCTGGATCAGGTCATAAATGTTGCTACCCTGCCGGGTATAGTAGGCGCTTCTCTGGCTATGCCGGACATACACTACGGGTACGGCTTTCCCATTGGAGGGGTAGCAGCTATGGATTGCGGGGACGGAGTGATTTCTCCCGGCGGGGTTGGATTTGATATATCCTGCGGGGTCAGGCTGTACCGGACCGGTCTCTTTTACGATGATATAAAACAGCATATCCGTGAGCTGATGTCACTGCTGTCGGCTGCGGTACCCAAAGGGGTGGGCAGCAGCGGCAAAATAAAGCTATCTGACAGTAAGATAAAGGATGTGCTTACCAAAGGGGCCAAGTGGGCAATTTCCAATGGCTACGGCATGGATCAGGAACAGGAATATTTGGAAGAAAATGGTTTTATGGAGGAAGCAGATCCCGGCCAGGTTTCTCCTAGAGCATACCGCCGGGGAAGCGACCAGCTGGGAACACTGGGCTCGGGCAATCATTTTCTAGAGATACAGAAAGTAGAAAAAATTTATAACCAGCAGGCAGCCGGGGTTTTTGGTATTGAGCCTGGCCAGATAACAGTAATGATACATTCGGGTTCGCGGGGTTTGGGCCATCAGGTATGCAGTGATTTTTTGAAAGTGATGGGACAGGCTTCGGCTAGATACGGTATACACCTGGCGGACCGCCAGCTGGCCTGTGCTCCCATAGATTCCCCGGAGGGCAGAAGTTATTATGGAGCTATGGCTGCAGCGGTAAATTATGCCCTGGCCAACCGTCAGTGCCTGGGCCACTGGGTGGTGCAGACTTTACAGCAGTATTTTAAAAAATCAGCAGATAAGCTGGGCATAAATTTGATATATGATGTTTCCCATAATATTGCCAAGATGGAAGATCACTATTATGAGGGCAGAAAGTTAAAGTTATGTGTACACCGTAAAGGCGCCACCAGGTCCCTGGGTCCAAATAGTAGCCATATACCTGCTGCCTACCGCAGCCTGGGGCAGCCGGTAATAATACCTGGCGATATGGGCCGCTATTCATATGTCCTTACCGGTACCAATAAATCAGAACAGGAAAGCTTCAGCTCGACCTGTCACGGTGCCGGCAGATTGATGAGCCGGACCAGGGCAAAAAAGACCGTCAGGGGTCAAGAAGTTAAGGACTACCTGCTCCAGAAACATGGGGTGGTGGCTATTGCTGACAGCATGGCCAGCCTGGCCGAGGAAGCCCCCCTGGCTTACAAAGATGTAAAAAATGTGGTAGATATTACCCAGAAAGCTGGTCTGTCCGATAAAGTGGCCCGGTTAAAGCCGCTGGGTGTGCTAAAAGGGTAAATAAATCAGCAAATATAGAAAAATATTCTCCAGCCTCTAATTATTGATAAAATAATAGTAAAAAATCAAAAAAATGCTATAATTAACTGGGTTTAGTAAAAAATTATTCATTTTAAGCTGTAAAATTAAAAAAATTTGTTATTTTTTACTTTTTTTAAAAAATTTAGATTGAGAGGCGATTAATATGAGGGGAATAGATCTTTTAACCGAATTTTCTCAAAAAGCCGGAAACAAGATTGATCCAGGCAAAATAAAGATTGATGATACCACCTTAAGAGACGGGGAACAGACCGCCGGGGTGGTGTTTGCCAATGAAGAAAAGATACATATTGCCAAGATGCTGGATAAAATTGGGGTTCACCAGCTGGAAACAGGTATTCCGGCCATGGGTGGCGACGAAAAGGAAGCTATTAGAAGAATTGCTGCTCTGGGGTTAAACTGCAGCGTTCTGGGATGGAACAGGGCAGTAAGATCCGATATTGATGCTTCCATTGAATGTGGTGTTGATGCGGTGGCCATATCCATATCTTCATCTGATATCCATATAGAGCATAAATTAATGAAAAGCAGGGAATGGGTATTGGAAAGTGTAAAAAAGAGCGTGGATTATGCCAAGGAACACAACCTGTATGTTTCAGTAAATGCGGAAGACGCTTCCCGTTCGGATATGGAGTTTCTGCTTCAGTTTGCCCGGACTGCCCGGGATGCCGGAGCTGACCGGCTAAGGTACTGCGATACTCTAGGGATACTGGACCCCTTCGATACTTTTATGAGGGTTAAAAATATCATAGACATTATAGGGATAGAGGTAGAGATGCATACCCATAATGATTTCGGCATGGCTATAGCCAATGCTATTGCCGGCATAAAGGCGGGAGCCACCTATGTTAATACCACTATAAACGGTTTGGGGGAAAGGGCTGGAAATGCTGCCTTTGAAGAACTGATAATGGCCTTAAAGCATATTGAAAGCGTGGACCTGGGTTTCAACACAACCTTGCTCAGGTCACTGTCTGAGTATGTAGCCAATGCATCCAACCGGGTACTGCCTACCTGGAAGCCCATAGTAGGTGGAAACCTGTTCTTATATGAGGGAGAAAACAAGGCAGCTGCTGTGCTAACTGACCCCCGCACCTTTGAGCTGTTTTCTGCCGAAGACGTAGGGCTGGAAAGAAAAATAATTATTGGCAAATATTCGGGGATAATTTCCCTTACTGCCAAGCTTCAGTCTATGGGTTACCAGATAAATGAATCCCAGGCCAGGGAACTGGTGGAAATATTAAGGGAAAGGGCAGTAGCCTTAAAGAGGTCTCTGTTAGACAGTGAGATAGTCGAGGCCTACAAATCCTTTATGGATAAGAAAAATAAATCCCATAAAAAGGGAGGGAAGTAAGATATGGTAATGAAAAAAGATAAAAGACAGGTAAATATAATTGATACCACCCTCAGGAATGGAGAACAGACAGCAGGTGTGGTTTTCTCCAAACATGAAAAATTAAGGATTGCCAAGATGCTGGACGAGATAGGGATACCGGAGATAGAAGTCGGCACTCCCGGCCTTGGTTCTCTGGAAAGAGATATTATAAAATCTATTGTAGACCTTGACCTGAGTGCAAAGGTGTTTGCTTATTGCGAGCCTTACCCCGAACATGTGGAGAAGGCGGCAGAAACCGGGATAAAAAATGTGATACTGAATATATCTACGTCTGATATCCATATTAAGAAGAAGTACAAGCAGAATAAAACCTGGACTGTAAACCGGCTTAAAGAGGTAATCAGGGTAGCAAAGAAGAATGATTTGAATTTTATTGTAAGTGCAGAAGATGCTTCCAGAAGTGATCTGGAGTTTCTGTTAAAGATTTTGCATATTGCCAAAAAAAGAGGAGCCTACCGGTTCAGGATCTGTGATACAGTAAGCAGGTATGATCCCTTCAGGACTTTCCTTAATATTAACAGTATAGCCAATTCCGTAAATTTTCCCCTGGAGGTATACAACCATAATGACTTTGGTATGGCTACTGCCAACGGGATGGCCGCAATCAGGGCCGGTGCTACCAGTATAGTGGTTTCTGTAGGCGGCCTTGGCGAAGGCACCGGCAATGCAGCTTTAGAAGAAATAGTTATGGCCTTAAAGTATCTGGAAAATGTGGAACTGGGCATTGCTACCATTAGATTCAGGGAAATTGCAGAGTATGTAGCCAAAGCCTCAGCCAGGGCTATTCCGGTATGGAAGGCTATCGTGGGTACCAATGTTTTTGCCCATGAATCAGGAATTCACGCAGACGGAGTTATAAAAAACCCTAAGAACTATGAAGTTTTCAAGCCCAGTGAGGTAGGGCTTACCAGACAGCTGGTAGTGGGTAAACACTCGGGCTCACATACCATACTGCATAAGTTTAAGGAATTTGGAATAGATCTTACCGATAAGGAAGCCAATGACTTACTGACTCTGGCCAGGGAAATGGCTGTGGATTTAAAAAGGCCCTTATTTGATAAGGAGCTTATGTATATATATAAAGACTATATTAAGAAAAAAGAAGAAACCGAGGAAGTAGATTCACTTACCAGCGAGTAGAAAGGAATTATGTTGAAAAAAACAATAGCGGAAAAAATTATTTCAGCCCATGCTGAATCGGAAGTAAGCGCCGGGGACATAGCAGTGGTGGATGTGGATGTGGTTATGGCCCAGGATGGGACCGGGCCGCTGGCGGTAAGCCAGATAGAAAAGATGGGTTTTGACCGGGTTAAACAACCCCAATCTTCCATATTGTTTATAGACCATGCTGCCCCCAGCCCCCGCAAAGAACTCTCTAACTCACATATGGTACTGAGGCAGTTTGCAGAAAAAACAGGGGCCCAGGTCAGCGATGTGGGGGAAGGCGTATGCCACCAGATACTGGTAGAAAAATATGTATGCCCCAACCATATAGTTATAGGTGCTGATTCTCATACCTGTACCTCGGGAGCCCTGGGTGCTTTTGCTACCGGTATGGGATCCACCGATATTGCGGTGGGGTTCGCCCTGGCCAAGACCTGGCTGATGGTGCCCCATACCATAAGGGTAAATATAGAAGGAACCCCGGGCAAAGGAGTGTTTGCCAAGGATTTAATAATTTTTATTATAGGCAAGATTACTTCTGATGGCGCAACTTACAAGGCCCTGGAGTTTGGGGGTTCAGCCGTAGAGCATATGACCATGGATGACCGGTTTACCATATCCAATATGGCAGTGGAAGCAGGAGCCAAGACCGGCCTTTTTGCTTCTGACGATATCACCAAAAAATATTTGGAAAGTATGGACAGGGGAGACTGTTTTACAAATGTTTACCCTGATGAAGGCGCCGCCTATCAAGAGGTTATAGATATTGACTATTCGGCAATAAAGCCCATGATTTCCAAGCCCCATACCGTGGATAATGTCTCTTCGATAGACGAATTAGGCAAAATCAAGGTAGACCAGGTGTTTATAGGAACCTGTACCAACGGCCGGTTAAGCGATTTGGCCCTGGCCGCCAGCATACTTAAGGGCCGGAAAGTTGCTCCAGGGGTAAGACTTATAGTGGTTCCTGCTTCCAGGAAGGTTTATCTGGAAGCTATGGATAAAGGAATAATAAAGGATTTAACTGAAAGCGGAGCAGCGATTATGGCTCCCGGATGCGGTCCATGTGTAGGGGTCCATGAAGGAATACTGGGGGATGGAGAAGTATGTCTTTCCACCCAGAACAGAAATTTTGTGGGCAGAATGGGTAATCCCAATTCCTTCATTTATCTGGGCTCTCCGGCTACTGCAGCCTGGAGTGCGGTAAAAGGCTATATTGCGGATCCCAGGGAGGTGCTAGTGTAATGAAAAATCAAGCACTTGAAGGCAAGAGCTTTAAATTTGGCGATGATATATCTACGGACCTTATAGCTCCGGGAAGATATTTTCATTTGAGGTCTAATCTGCCTGAATTAGCCAAACATGTCCTGGAAGATGCTGATCCCCAATTTGCCCAAAAGGTAAGGCCGGGGGATTTCGTAGTGGGGGGCAGAAATTTCGGGCTGGGCTCCAGCCGGGAACATGCACCCGCGATAATAAAACTGGCAGGGATAGGAGCAGTACTGGCCAAATCTTTTGCCAGGATCTTTTTCAGAAACTGTATCAATGTGGGTCTTCCTGCATTGATCTGTGATACAGACCAGATAGAAGAGGGAGATAATTTAAAAATAGACCTGTCGGAAGGGTTTATACATAACCTGGACAAGGGGACACAAATCAAATTTAATCCGCTTCCCCCGGTTATGATAAAGATACTGTCTGATGGCGGTCTAACCGAACATATTAAAAAAAATAAGGGGTTCAACTTATGAAACACAAGATAACACTGATACCTGGAGATGGTATCGGTCCCGAGATTACGGAAGCCACGGTAAAGGTTATAGAAGCCACCGGGGTGGATATACAGTGGGATGAAGTTTATGCAGGCGCAGAAGTATACGAAAGCGAAGGCACTGTATTACCGCAAAAAGTAATTGACTCCCTGAATGCTAACAAGGTTGGCATAAAGGGTCCTATAACCACTCCAGTAGGTACCGGTTTTAGAAGTGTTAATGTAGCTATGCGTAAGCTGTTTAATCTTTATGCCTGTGTCAGGCCCTGTAAAAGCTACCGGGGAGTAAGAAGCCGTTACCAGGATATTGACCTGGTTATTATAAGGGAAAATACTGAAGACCTGTATGCTGGCATTGAATTTGAAAAGGGAAAAGATGAGACTCTAAGGCTACTGGAATTTATCAAAAAGGAAAAAGAGGTTCAGATAAGACCGGATAGCGGAATCTCCATAAAACCAATTTCGGTTACCGGCACCGAAAATATAGTGAGGTTTGCTTTTGAATATGCCCAGAAGAATAACCGTAAAAAAGTAACCGGTGTACACAAGGCCAATATAATGAAATATACAGACGGCCTGTACCTGGATGTATTCAGAAAGGTTGCTTCCCAGTATCCGGATATCGAATCCGAGGACAGGATAGTAGATAATATGTGCATGCAGCTGGTACAGAAGCCGGAGTTATACGATGTACTGGTGCTGCCCAATCTTTACGGGGACATACTCTCCGACCTGGCTGCCGGGCTGGTTGGCGGCCTGGGGGTTGCTCCCGGTGGCAATATTGGAGACGAGATAGCTTTATTTGAGCCCACCCACGGCAGCGCGCCCAAATACAAAGGACAAAACAAGGTAAACCCTACTGCCATGATGCTCTCGGGAGTGCTTATGCTTAAGCATATAGGTGAGCCTGAATATGCGCAGCTGCTGGATTCAGCCATAGCGGCCAATATAGCAGAAGGAAAATATGTTACCTATGATTTTAAAGCTGACCGCAATGATCCCAGCGCAGTAGGCACCAGTGAATATGCGGACGCCATAGTGGAAAAAATCAAGAAACTAAAATAAATTATGGAAATATAAATAGAAGCCTGGAAATACCGGGTTTCTATTTATATTACAGCAAGGTTAATGGTTCCAGCTTAAGGGATATTCTAAAGTATCCTGTAAAAAACTGGTTAAAACATGAGGAGGAACAGGATGAAAAGCTACAGAAAAGAACTATTTTTTAATACCAATACCAGAAGGCAGCTAATTAATATTACCCCCCAGATACAGGACTGCCTGGAAGAAAGCGGAATAAAAGAGGGGCTGCTTTTGTGCAATGCCATGCATATAACCTCCAGTATTTTTATTAATGATGATGAATCAGGCCTGCACCATGATTTTGAAGTATGGCTGGAAAAACTGGCTCCGGAGAAACCTCATAGCCAGTACAGGCATAACGGGTTTGAGGATAATGCTGATGCCCATCTGAAAAGAACCATCATGGGCAGGGAAGTGGTAGTGGCAATAACTGAAGGGCGCCTGGATTTTGGTCCCTGGGAACAGATTTTTTATGGTGAATTTGACGGTAAAAGAAAGAAAAGGGTCCTGGTTAAAATAATAGGGGAGTAAACATAAATTTAAGCCTGTTTTCTCAATACAGAAGGGGTCACTTTTTTTTCGGTAAAAGTTAACAGAAGTTCCGTGGCCACGGCAATAACCATTACCGGTATTATACCGTAAAATATCTTTCTCAGATTAAAGCTGGCCAGGCCTTCAAAAATCAGTTTTCCCAGGCCTCCGCTGCCAATAATTGCGGTTAAAACAGCGATTCCATTGGTAAGTATGGCTGCAAATTTAATGCCGGCAAACATGGGAGCGTAAGCATGGGGAAACCTTATGGTTTTAAGTATCTGGAACCTGGTAAGCCCTATACCTTTTCCGGCATCAATGTAAAAACTGTCCACACTTTTTAACCCGATGTAGGTATTCTTAATTATGGGCAGCAGGGCCCGAAACAGTATGGCTACTATTGCCGGCTTAAAGCCGATACCCATAAGGGGCACCACCAAAGCTACCACCGCAAAACTGGGGATAGCTTCAACCAGATTGGCCAGAGTCATAATAACCCCAGCAAGTTTCCGGTTGTACAGGGAGGCAACAGCCAGAGGGATGCCTGCTATTATGCTTACTGCCAGTGAGCCGTAAGCCAGCAACAAGTGCTCCGAGGTTAGGGATAAGACCTTGCTAAGCATTTCCATAACTGTACCTCTTCTTCAGTAGTTTTTCTGCCAGCGCCCCTATACCGTCTAAGGCCAGTGCCAGAAGGCCAACCCATATTCCGGTAAGAAGTATCAGCGGCTTGTCATATAGATGGATTCCGGTTTGAAGAGGGGCACCCAGGCCTCCAGCGGCAATAAGACCACCCAGGGTAATTACGCCAATGGTAAACACTATGGCTATTCTTATCCCCCCGGCTATAAGGGGCAGGGCCAGCGGTATTCTAATGCGGAACAGTATATCTTTTTTATTTAACCCAATAGCTTTTCCGGTTTCAATATAATCCTGGTCTATATTGGCCAATCCGGCATAGGTATTCCGGGCAATAGGAAGTATTGAATACAGTACGCAGGCGGCTATGGTAGGCAGTTTTCCTAAACCCAGCAGGGGGAGAAGCAGTATAAGCAAAGCCAGGGTGGGTATTATCTGAATAATGTTTAAGGCATTAAATACAGTATTGGATACCTTTTTATTGCTGTAGATAAGTATGCCTATCATAACCCCTATGGCTATGGACAGGCCTATGGCTATGGCAAACATGCCCAAATGCTCCATGGTCCTTAGGCCAAGCTTATGGGTCTCCCATAGTTGTGTAATCTGGGCTATCATCTATACCAGCTCCAGAAGAAGTTTGTCTGTGGTCAGTATACCTAATGGCTGAGTGCCTTCGGCTACTACTGCCAGAGTAATATTTTTATCTTTAAGCTCAGCCACGGCTTCCGACAGGTTTTTTTGGGCATCAAAACTTATTACCTTCTCTGCCACCTGTTTTAAGGTTTTATTCTGCAGGTTGCAAATCTTGTTTAAATTAGCTATACCCTCAAGTTTTCCGTCCCTTACTATTACCGCCAGTTCTATTCCCTGTTTTCTCATATCTTCGGCAACCTGCCGGGTAGAGAGACCGGAATCAAATATATATTTTTTGTCCAGGGGAACCATCATATCTTTGACTATCAAGTTATCCATATGCAAGAATTTTTTATGCGAGCTTACCAGATCGGAGACAAACTGGTTCTTTGGCTCCAGGATAAGTTGGTTGGGTCTGCCTACCTGTATAAGGCTGGCTTTATCCATTATGGCAATGCGGTCTCCCAGCTTGAAGGCTTCTTCAATATCATGGGTAACAAAAACAATGGTTCTTCCCAGCTTCTGTTTCAGGTTTAAAAATTCTATCTGCAGCTGCTTGCGAAGTATGGGGTCCAGGGCGCCAAAGGGTTCATCCATAAGCAAAAGATGGGGATCTTTAACCATGGAACGGGCCAGGCCAATTCTCTGCTGCTGTCCGCCGCTTAACTGGTGGGGAAATCTTTCAGCAAAATTCAGGGGCAGGTCAACCAGGCTGAGCAGTTCTTTTACCCGGGCGTCAATTTTTGATTTATCCCACTTTTCTATTTTGGGAATAAGACCGATATTATCTTTGATATTTAAATGGGGAAATAATCCTATCTGTTGTATTACATAGCCAATATTCCGCCTCAGCTCTACCGGGTTGTAGTTAAGGATATTGTGGCCATTAATGATTACTGAGCCCCGGTCAGGTTCTATCAGCCTGTTTATGGTTTTGAGAGCAGTAGTTTTTCCCGAGCCGCTGGGTCCAATTAATATAATCAGCTCGCCGCCTTCTATTTCCAGGTTGAAGTCTTTAAGGGCCACAGTAGAGCCGTAACTTTTGGTTAGCCCCTGCATGGATATAGACTCGATTTTTCCGAATATTTTTTCTTCCATATTAAATCATATATTTAATATCACTGGTGTTGCTGGGGTAGGTAAGTACCGTATCCTTAATCTGTTGAGTATTCAGATTGTTTCTAAGGATTAGCGAAAAGATATCCATCAGGTCTTCAGCATGGGGGTACAGCAGATGCACCCCAAGCAGCCTTCCGGTCTGCTTTTCTTTTAAAACTTTGAATGCAGCATGCTTTATACCCAGTCTGCGGTTATTGTACCAGTTTGAGGCATCCTTGAATGCTACATCAAATTCCAGGCCTTCTTTTTTAGCCTGTTCTTCTCCCAGGCCTACTGACCCCAGCGGGGGTATGGTAAAGACAACTGAGGGTATTACTGAATAATCCATAGCATGGCGGTTGCCCTCAATTATGTTTTCAACAACTGTTCCTGCTTCCATGGAAGCTACCGGAGTAAGGGGAGGGCTGGACTCTACACAATCGCCTGCTGCGTATATGTGGTCATTAGATATACTTTGCATGTAGGAGTTGACTTTTATGCCCTGGCCATATTCAACATTTGCCGCTTCAAGGTTAAGGCTGTCTATGTCGGCCACCCTTCCAGCACCATGTATGGCCAGATCGCATTCAAAAGACTGGTTATCGGTGGATACTATTATCTTGTTTCCCTGCTTTTTTATGGCTCTGGCCGGGGCATTGGGTATAAAATTAATGCCTGCTTCCCGGCTTATCTTAAGCACCCGGTCTACCAGGTCTTTGTCAAACATGGACAAGGGCCGGTCATCTATATGCAGTATGGTTATATCCACACCTGAATTGACGGCAATATGTGCAAACTCAAAGGATATATAGCCTCCTCCTATGAACAGAATGGAGGGAGGCAGAGATTCATATTCCAGAAACTGGTCACTGGTTATAATATGGCTGGCTCCTTCCAGGCCCATTGGCCTGGGTTTGGACCCGGAAGCAATTACTATTTTTTTTGCTTTAATCATGCGGGACCCCACCTGAATGGTGTGGGGACCGGTAAATTGGGCCTGGCCTTCAATTACCTCAATGCCCGACTGTTCCAGCGATTTTTTTCTTTTGCCGGAAACAGGATCGGTAAAAGTCTTTTTAAATTTGATTAGCTGTGGCCAGTCAAGCTTAATCTGCCCATCAAAAACATGGCTTATATTTTTGGCTGAGGCTGCAATCTGCGAGGCTCCCCATAATATTTTTTTTGGGTCACAGCCCCGGTTAGGACAGGTGCCTCCAAAGGCATCCTTTTCTATTATGGCTACTTTTAAACCCCTTTTTTTGCACTTAAATGCTACTGCGGATCCGGCTACTCCGCTGCCAATTACTGCCAGGTCGAATACTTCATTCATCATTTTCTCCTTATTTAATTAACCCCTGCTCCAGCAGGAAATCCCTGGCTATATCTCTGGCTTCCCTCTGGTCTACATCATACTGGTAGTTAAGCTGTCTCATGGTATCAGTATCAATTCTGCCTTCCAGCTTTTCTATTGCTTCCATAACCTCCGGCTGATTAAGGGTTTCTTCTTTTACCAGGACTATAGCATCATAGGGAATAAGTGCATTCTTATCGTCTATTAAAAACATAAGTCCGAACCTGTCTATTCTGGTATCGGTAGTGTAGCCGGATATGGCATCTACATCCCCATTCCTTATGGCTTCATACATAAGGGTGGGTTCCATCTGGGCAGTTTCTCCAAAGGTTATACCGTATACTTTTTCCAGCTGCGGCAGCCCGTCAGGGCGGGTAGCAAATTCCGGATCGGTACCAATAGCCATATCCTGCGAATAGGCTTCCAGTTCACTTATGGTTTCTATATTGTTATCCTGGGCCCAGTCCCGGGGGACAGCAATTCCGTAATTGTCCTGAAATCCAATATTAGCAGCAATATGTATACCGTCGTTTTCAATCATGCCCTGCTCGGACTCCTGGTATACTACTTGCGGATCCCAAGTCTCCTTCTGGGGAAGATTCAGTATTACACTGTATGCTGTTCCCGTATATTCAACATATGCATCTATCTGATCCTGCTTTAAGGCTTCGTAATTGATTGAAGTCCCGCCCAGTCCTTCCTGAACTTCAGTTTCAATTCCCTGGTCTTCTACCAGCAGGGCAATCATATGGGCCAGTATGTATTGTTCATTAAATGGCTTGGAGCCTATGGACACCTTCTGGCCGGAGCAGGATACAACCAGAAATATTAAAATAAGGGTAAGAATTAAAGAAGTAGATAAAAATATTAACCGGGTTTGCTTTTTTGCCATGTAGTCCTTCCGTTTCATATATTTATTTAATATTTTATTAGATTTTACCTTAACATTAACCCTGAAAGGACTCAATAAATTTTTTTTTAGCCTTATTTATACTTCCATCTGGTTAAGATGTGCTCCCGGTCAAATACTTTTATGGCCAGCCTGAGCAGAAGGGGGCAGGCAAGCAGCAATACCAGGCAGCCAAGCAGCAGATAAAGGTAGTTAATTAAGAATAACCCCGCAATCTGCAGGCCTATTATCAGATAGATGGGAAATATTATGGTGCTGCCGATACCCTGGGCCGACCTGATATCGGTAGCCCTGGAAGAAAATATTATACTGACTATGGTTATTATAAAGGATATGGTGGGGCTTAATATAAGTACAGCCACTGTCCATTCCAGATTGGGCAGGGGCACTATGCCCGCTTTGATGTAAGCCAGTATATTTATATTTATGCTCAGTACCACAAAATTTATGGCTGAAATGGCAAAAGAAGGTATCATGCTGGTAAGTGTTTTGCCCAGAAGAAGCTCGCTGGTTTTAATGGGGGTAGCTAGCAGTGGTTCCAGGGTCCGGGAATCTTTTTCCAGAATTACTGATGCCGGAGCAATGAGGCTGGGTACCATGGCCGGTATCAACAACAGGAATACAGTAAATTGTTTGACCATAAAATTTATCATGGCTACAGATATATCAGCCTGGGTTCCAAATATTTTAGTTGCAAAATCAGCTATCTCGGGGTCATTGGCAAAGTCTACAAACAACATCAGCGCCAGGGGTAAAAATACTGAAAAAATCAGGCTAACAATAAGGGTGGGAGCCCAGATACTCCTGTTCTTAAGGATTTCTTTAATTTCTTTTCTAAAAATTTTAAGGGCGTTATTCATTTCTCTCTTGTCTTATAAGGGTAAGGTATATTTCTTCCAGGCTTTCCTTTATTTCATTGATATAAATTATATCCGCTCCATTGTCGGTCAGGGTTTTAATTATCCGGGGGTTTGTCTTTTCCGGCTCAACCAAACCCACCATCAACCTATTATCTTTTATGCTTACCTGCTTAACCCCGGTTACTTCCTCCACCAGGTTTTTAAAATTCCGGGGAGGCTGAACCAGCCTTATTTCCACATCACTGATATCCCGGTAATTTTGCAGCTCGGAAAGGGAGGATAGTTTGATAATTTCTTTATTTATTATACATACCCTGTCCGAGAGGCTGGCCGCTTCATTGAGATTATGGGTACACAGGAATACAGTAGTATTTTCTTTTTTAAGCGAATATATGAAATCCCTTACCATGTGGGCGCTTTCCGGATCCAGCCCTGAAGTGGGCTCATCTAAAAAAAGTATCCTGGGCTGGTGGACCAGGGCCCGGGCTAGAGCCAGCTTTTGTTTCATGCCTTTGGAAAAAGTGGCTACCAGCTCATCTTTTCGGGACCAGAGACCAAACATTTCTAACAGCTTTTTGATATTGGCTTCTCTGCTGCCGGCAGGAAGGTTATAAAAGGAAGCAAAATAATTCAGGTTTTCATAAGCTGATATTTTCTCATACATCCCCGGAGCCTCGGTGAGTATGCCTATAATGGACCTTATATAGCTACTGTCTTTCTTGATGTCACGGCCATCTACGGTTATATTTCCGCTGGTTGGACCCAGAAGAGTGGAGAGCATTCTTATGGTGGTGGTCTTTCCGGCCCCATTGGGTCCCAGAAAGCCAAATATCTCACTTTCCTTTACTTCAAAGGAAATGTTGTCTACTGCCAGAAAGCCATTAAATTTTTTAGTAAGATTTTCTGCTATTATCATTATTGAAATATAACTGTTATTGATTCTGTCAAATATGTATAATAATTAATATTAAACCATTAGTAAAGAACAAAGGCATGGCTGAAAAAATAGATATACTTATGATAGATAACTATGATTCCTTTACCTATAACCTGGTGCAGTACCTGGGTACCCTGGGCCAGAACATCAAGGTAGCCAGAAATGATAAAATTACTCTAAAACAGATTGAAAGTCTGGCTCCTGCCAGGATAGTTATATCACCAGGCCCGGGAAGGCCGGCAGACGGGGGAATCAGCAAACAGGTCATAGAAAAATTTTATCAGGCCCTACCCATACTGGGGGTCTGTCTGGGCCACCAGTGCATAGGAGAAGTTTTTGGGGCCCGGGTAATAAATTCAGGAATAGTGGTTCACGGCAAAACCAGCCTTATATATCATGACGGCTTGACTGTTTTTAACCATATTGATAACCCTTTTCCGGCAGCCAGGTACCATTCTCTGGTGCTTCAGCCTGATACCATAGTAGGACCCCTGGCCGTATCTGCCCGTACCCAGGAAGGGATAGTAATGGGCATAAGGCACAAACAATATCCTTTAGAGGGAATACAGTTTCACCCCGAGTCTTTTCTTACCGGCCGGGGAATGAAGATTTTAAAAAACTTCTTAGAATTATGAGTTATGCCACTGTATTTAAAGAACTTGATCTGAGGTTAAAACCCCAGGATTTATTTTACCGGGTAAAAGATACCGGCCCGTTAATATTTTTAGACAGCAGCCTGCCCTCCAGATATTCCCGATATTCATACCTGGGCTGGGACCCGGTTATCACTTTTACCAGTTATGGTTTAAAGAACAGGGTTTGCAGCAAGTCTGAACCCGGTTATACTGCCTACCAGCACCCTCTCAGGTTTCTTGATTCTTTCCTTGCTCGGTATATAGATAAGGAAAGCAAGAATTTTTACCTGAGCAGGAAAAATAAAATAAGAAAAATTCCCTGGACTTTCAGCCTACCCTCCTTTAAGGGAGGATTTATGGGTTATTTTTCCTATGACCTTAAAAACTATATTGAAAAGCTTCCCCAGTCTGCAGCTGACCATTACTGTATGCCTCTGATATACCTGGTACAGTTCAGGCATCTTGCTGCCTATAGCCACAGGAAGAAGAGATGGTACTGTATAAAAAATTTCCAGAAACGGCATTGGCCAAAAATATGTTCAGCAATGGAGAGAGAAGCCGGCTTTATTGAGGGTTTGGGCCAGGGCAGCAAAGATGTCGGGTCCAGTATACTGGCCCGGTATAGAGAGAAAGATTATGGCAATATTGAACTTCAATCCAACTTTAGCAAAAAAGAGTATATGGAAGCAGTCAGGCAGGCTAAGGAATATATAACCGCCGGAGATATATACCAGGTTAATTTGAGCCAGAGGTTTACCTGTGATGCGCCCATTGAGCCTGAAGATTTTTATTATATCTTAAGGGAGGTCAATGCGGCTCCCTTTTCCGCCTTTATAAAGGGGGATGATTTTTGTGTGGCCAGCTCTTCTCCTGAGCGCTTTATTTTCTGCAGTCAGGATTCCATACAGACCAGGCCCATAAAAGGCACCAGGCCCAGAGGGCATAATATTTTACAGGATTATAAATACAGCAGGCAATTAAAGCACAGCATAAAAGACAGGGCAGAGCTTAATATGATTGTGGACCTGGAAAGAAATGATCTGGGAAAATTTTGCGATTATGGAAGCGTTAAGGTTAGCGGCCACGCAGTAATTGAAATGTATGCCAGGGTCATACATTCAGTATCCACAGTAACCGGCAAAATGAAGAATAAAGTAACTGTAGCCGATATAATAAAGGCAGCCTTCCCCGGAGGTTCTATAACCGGAGCCCCTAAAATCAGGGCCATGCAGATAATTGACCAGCTGGAGCCCTGTACCCGGGGAGTATATACCGGGAGTATTGGCTATATTTCAATTGACGGCACTATGGATTTAAATATTGCCATAAGGACACTTATAGTAAAAAATAATTGTTACTACTTTAATGTAGGTGGTGGAATTGTAGCCGATTCGGATCCAGAAAGCGAATACTTAGAAACTCTGGATAAGGGGAAGGCTATTGAAAATTCATTTAATTTTTTTGAGTCAGAAAACCTGAGAAAGAAGGATCTATGAGTTACAGTATTATGGTAAACGGCAAATTTTATTCCAGCCGCCAGGCCTGCCTGCCGGTAGAAGACAGGGGCTTTCTCTTTGGCGACGGCCTGTTTGAGACTATGCGCACCTATAACGGCCGGGTATTTGGCATAGAAAGGCATATCAAGCGCCTGTTTTCCTCACTCCATGCTCTGGATTACAATATCAGTTTTAATCCCGGGAAATTAACCGACTTAATCGGGGCTTCAATCAATAAAAACGGCCTGCAGTCAGGGCAGGGCTATGTAAAGGTTATAGTTACCAGGGGGATGCATAAAGGAAAAATATCTTTCAGCCAGACTACTAGTCCCAATATAATAATAATAGCCAAAGAATTGAAACCCTATCCGCAGGACTTATACCGGCAGGGAGCCAGGATTATAAGGTCTTCCATAGTAAGACCGTCATTTAGCAATCCTGCCTACCGGCACAAGCTGCTCAACTATTTTGAAAGCACATATGCTAAAAATGAAGCCGAGAAAAAAGATGCCCTGGAAGCTATCTTTTTAACCAGGGACCGAATGGTTCTGGAAGGAGCCACCAGTAATATATTTATTGTAAAAGGTAAAAGAATTTATACCCCGCCGCTTACCTATAATCTGCTTCCTGGAATTACCAGGGAAATAGTCTTAGATATTTGCCGGCAAAACAATATGCCTGCAAGGGAGAAGAAATTTGATTTTTTTGAGCTTATGCGTTCTGATGAGGTATTTGTAACCAATTCACTTATGGAAGTTATGCCGGTTACCTTTATTGAATCCAGTCCGGTGTCCAATGCCAGGACAGGGCCGTTAACCAGGCAACTTATGGCTTTATACCGAAATATGGTGTCTTCCTAATTATGTTTTGGTTTTTTACGGCAACTGTATTATCATTATCTAAAATGAAATTGAAAGGAACATAATGGATATTTATGAAGAAGCATTAGAAATGCATAAGAAATATAAAGGTAAGATAGATGTAATAAGCAAGGTAACCACTAAAGACGAACACGACCTCTCTCTTGCTTATTCCCCGGGAGTAGCCCAGCCCTGCAGGGAGATTGCCAAGGATCCGTCCCTGCTTAATACCTATACCGCCAGGGCTAATATGATTGCAGTAGTAAGTGACGGTTCGGCAGTCTTGGGCCTGGGAAACATTGGGGCCAGGGCATCCCTTCCGGTAATGGAGGGAAAATGTGTGTTGTTTAGAAACTTCGGAGGAGTATCGGCTTTTCCTATCTGTATTGAAAGTCAGGATGTGGATACCATAGTAAATACAGTCAAGCTGCTGGAGCCCTCTTTTTCAGGAATAAACCTGGAAGATATTTCGGCTCCCAGATGCTTTGAGATAGAAGACAGGCTGAAGGCTGAAACCGGTATGCTGACCTTTCATGATGACCAGCACGGAACAGCTATAGTTACTTTAGCCGGTTTGTTTAATTCCTTAAAGATTTACAAAAAAGAACTTGCAGAATGTAAAATTGCCGTAAGCGGGGCAGGGGCAGCAGGCACTTCCATAGTTTACCTGTTGGATTATCTGGGGGCAACCCAGGTTAAGGTATGTGATTCGCGGGGAATAATGGCTCCCTCCAGGGATGACCTGAATCCAGCCAAGGCCAAAATAGCCGAGCTTACCAATCCGGACAACCAGACTGGCAGCCTGGCCGATGCGGTTGAGGGCGCAGATGTATTTATAGGAGTGTCGGTAGCAGATATTTTAACTGCTGACATGGTTAAGAGCATGGCTGATAAACCGGTAATATTTGCCATGGCCAACCCTGAACCCGAGATTTCACCCTCTCTGGCTAAAGAATGCGGGGTAGAGATTATTGCTACCGGCAGAAGCGATTATCCCAATCAGGTAAACAATGTGCTGGCTTTCCCCGGAATATTCAGGGGCGCTCTGGATGCCAGAGCCAGGGAAATAAATATGGAGATGAAGGTTGCTGCTGCCAGGGCCCTGGCCGGTATAATAGGTGAAGAATTAAATACTGACTATATAATTCCCAAGCCGTTTGATCCCCGGGTTTTACCAGCGGTGGCAGTTAGTGTAGCCAAGGCAGCGGTAGATACGGGATTTGCCCCGGAGGACACTGATTTGGAGTGGATAGAACAAAAAGCCAAAGATTTGCTAACCCAGATAAGATAGAAGGAATTACGGCAGTTAACCTAAAGTAAACTATTTACTTATCGGTCTAACAAACTAAAAAAAGGTGCAAAGATATTTTAATTCCGGTGGTTGGCGATGAGCTTAATATATATGTTATTATATAGCGTAAGGAGGGATAACCGTGAAATCATTTACCAGTATCATGGATATTATAGAAGCAAGGAAGAGCATAAGGAGCTATGAACCGAAGCCCCTAGAAGAAGAGAAGCTTCAATATGTTCTTCAAGCTTTCAGGAAGGCTCCTTCTGCTAAAAATATTCAACCCTGGAAACTTGTAGTAGTAAGGGACGAGAAGAAAAAAAATGATTTGGCAATAGCCTGCAACAACCAGACTTTTATAGCCAATGCACCAGTAATTATTGTTGCCTGTGCCAACGAAAAAGAAGCCTATGGGGTAATGGGTGGCTATATGAGTAGTTTCGCCATTGATATTGCTATAGGTCTGGACCATTTAATGCTGGCAGCCACTGAAAAAGGTTTGGGTACCTGCTGGATTGGTGCTTTTAAGGAAAAGCTGGTAAAAGACCTTTTGGGAATCCCGGAAAACATTAGGGTAGTAGCATTAACCCCACTGGGATACCCGGCCAAAGAAGCAGGGGGAAGGGGCAGAAAGCCGCTTTCAGAGATAGTATGTTTTGACCGATATGTGGAATAATGTGCTGCCGGACTAAGGGCAGGATATGGATATAATTGTTACACACATTAGCTCTGATTTTGATGCCTTTGCCGCTCTGGTGGCAGCAAAAAAGATTTACCCTGAAGCAAAAGTAATTTTACCTACTTCCATAAACCAGAATGTCAGAAAGTTTATGGCCCTGCATGAAGATGAACTGGTTACCATGCAAGAGGTATCGGAAATAAATATAAGCAGGGTAACCAGGATTATTATGGTAGATACCAGGATAGCAGCCAGGCTGGGCAAAGCCGCCGGTACCCTTTCCAATAAGAATATCCACATTATAATTTATGACCACCATCAACAGACTGACCAGGATGTTAGGGGCGATGTTGACTACTCTGAGGATATCGGGTCTGCCACCACTTTGCTGATACGAATACTGAAGAAGAAAAATATACCCATAACTCCTTTAGAAGCTACTCTTTTTGCTCTGGGAATATATGAGGATACTGGCTCTTTTACCTATCCCAGCACTACCTATAAGGACCTGGAGGCAGCGGCTTACCTGTTGGCCAAGGGGGCTAATTTATATGTGCTGAATAAATTCCACAATATATCCCTTACTGAAGACCAGCACCAGCTCCTGGAGGTGCTGATTGATAATGCACAGAAGATAACTATAAATGAAAAGGAAGTGCTTCTTTCCAGTGCCCGGACCATGGACTATGTGGAAGGGCTGTCGGTGCTTACCAGGAAACTATCCCAGATTGAGGACATAAATACAGTTATAAGCTGGTGCCAGATGAAGGGGAAAGTGTACATAGTGGGCAGAAGCTATGACAGGAGCGTGGATGTATCGGATGTGCTGGGTGACCTGGGTGGAGGAGGTCATCCCCAGGCAGCTTCTGCGGTACTGGAGGCTGAACAGTTTGAAGAGGTACAGGATAGAATAGTAGCTGCTTTAAGCAGACAGATTAAAACCCCGGCCAGGGCCAGGGATATTATGTCCTATCCGGTAAGGTATGTTGATGAGGACGAAACCATTTCCCAGGTTGACCGATTGTTAAGGAAATATGGCCATTCAGGAATCCCTATAGTAAACAAGGACAGTAAATTAGTGGGAATTATAACCAGAAAAGATATAGATAAAGCCATAAACCATGATCTTTCTCATGCTCCGGTAAAAGGTTTCCGTTCCCATACGGTTATTACTGCCGGACCCCGGGATTCTATTGATCATATCCAGACCCTGATGATAGACAATGGAATCGGCAGGGTACCCATAATAGAGAATGGCAGGATGATAGGCATAATAACCCGGAAGGATATACTGAGACATCTACACGGAAGAGGCTTTGACCAAAAGCTTAAAATATTTGAAGATTCCAAAAACAGGTTGAGCAGCCATTTCCCTCCCAAAATACAGAACATATTAAATATTATCTCTGCAGAGAGCCACAAATTAGGCTACAGACCCTATCTGGTAGGAGGAATAGTTAGGGATATATTGTTAGATATACCCAACCTGGATATAGATATTGTAGTAGAGGGAGACGGCATAAGACTGGCTAACCAGCTTAAGAAAAAGATAGGCTGGAAGGTGGAGAGCTACCAGAAATTTAAAACTGCGGTTTTAGTGGTAGACCCCGAGCTGCACATAGATATTGCTACTGCCCGGGTAGAATACTATGCCAGCCCGGCAGCCCTTCCCAGCGTAGAAACGGGGAGCATAAGGCAGGATTTGGGCAGGAGGGATTTTACTATTAATGCCATGGCTATCAGTCTGGATAAAAAAGATTTTGGCAGCCTTTTAGATTTTTTTGGGGGAAGAAAGGATCTGGGGCAGAAGAAAATAAAAGTACTGCACAAGATGAGTTTTATAGAAGACCCTACCCGGATATTCAGAGCGGTAAGATTTGAGCAGAGGCTGGGCTTTAAAATAGATTCCCAGACGGAAAAGCTTATAAGGACTACTGTTGATATGAATATGGTATCCAGGCTTACCGGAGTAAGGATCAGGGATGAGCTTATTGCAATTTTACGGGAAAAAAATCCTTATAAGCCCATAAACCGGTTGTATCAGCTGGGGGCTCTGGCCAAGATTGGCTTGAATATAGAAATTGACCAATCCTTCAGCAGTAGAGTGAAGGGGGTCCTGACATGGGCAGAAAAGCTAAGCCCATTTATAGACAACAAAGTGAAAACATGGAGGCTTCTATTTATAATGCTGCTGCAGAATCAACCAGTGCACAGCATAAAGAAATGGTGTCTGGGTATGAAAGTTAAAAACAGGGATATCCATATAATAGTTGACACAGTCTCTAACCTGGAAAAAGCAAGGGATTTGCTGGCAGAGCCCATAGACAAAAATTCATTGCTTTACAGTACCGCCAAAAATTTTAGTCCCGAGCTGCTTATAATATGCTGTTCGTGGGGCGGGGGTTATAGAGAAAATGTATTAAAATATCTTACTCGGCTAAGAAATGTGAAATTGGAGATTGATGGCCGGACATTAAAAGAAATGGGATATGAACCCTCACCAAAGTATAAGACAGTGCTGGATGAGCTTTTTGACCTGAAACTGGATGGATTTATAACCGGCAGAGAAGATGAAATAAAGTATGCCGAAAAACTATTTGATATCCAGGGCCATAAGGGCAGCGCCTAGGGCGCCCACTATCTGAGGATCTTCAGGTATATCTATGCTGGTTTCAAGCGTTTCTTCCAAAGCCTTAACTACTCCCATATTCTTGGCCACTCCACCGGTCATACATACCGGCTGGGAGAAACCAACCCGGTCAATCATGGTATTTATCCTGTGGGCAATGGAATATACCAGCCCCTTTATTATTTTGTTTTTTTCCTCGCCGCGGCCGATAAGAGAAACGATTTCAGATTCAGCAAATACGGTGCAGGTAGAAGTTATGTCCACTTTTTGCTTGGTATTTAAAAATATTTCACCGAAGTGAGTTATGTCTATTTCCAGGGCTTGAGCCATTACTTCCAGGAATCTACCGGTGCCCGCAGCACATTTGTCATTCATTAAGAAATCAAAGGGGTTGGCATTATCATCCAGCCTTATAACCTTGCTGTCCTGTCCGCCGATATCTATAACCAGTCTGGTATTGGGGTAGTAATAAAGAGCACCCCGGGCATGACAGCTAATTTCTGTAATATTCTTATCGGCAAATTCCACATTTATTCTTCCATATCCGGTTGCTACTGTCTTGTCTATATTGTCCCCGGAGACACCGGCCTGGTCGCTGGCCAGCTGCAGTACCTTCCGGGCAGCTATTTTACTGTTGGAGCCGGTAGGGATTATGGCATAACCCAGTATACTGGTGTCTTTTTCATTATTTTGCAGTATTACTGCTTCTGTAGATACAGATCCTATATCGATGCCACAGGTAATCACGGGCTTCTCCTTATCCTATACATAAATAATACTCTGGTTCATATTATAGAGCACATAAAACAGGGCCAGATAATCCCTCAGGTGCCGGGTAATTAAAAAGTTGCTACCCACATAGTCCCTGGCTGCCTTTCCCATCTGCTGCCTTACCCGGGCCCGGTTAATAAGGTAGCGTACCCGGTAGGCTGCCCCTTCCGGAGAGTGTACCAAAAACCCGGTATGGTGGTTCTGTATCTGGATGGTGATGCCTCCTACAGCTCCCCCTACTACCGGTTTACCCTTATACATGGCTTCTGTAACCACCAGCCCAAAGCCTTCACGGGTGGACTTTTGTATGATTACGTCTGCGGCTCTCTGCAGGGCATTAATCTCGATATGGGAGCCGGGATCCAGCAGCAGCACATGTATATCAGGATCATCTCCTGCTGCCCTCTTTACCTCCTCGAACACCATGGCTCCTTCGGGGTCATCTGAAGCGGTGCCGCCGGCTAATACCAGCTGCAGGTCCAGCTCCTTTTTTACCAGGCGGTAGGCTTTAATTACCCCTACCGGATCCTTAAATTTATCAAACCGGGATACCTGAAGCAGCATGGGCTTATCTGTATTCAGCTTATATCTGGACAGTACCTTTTTTATCTGTTCCGGGCTCAGGTGGCGGTTCTTATCTGATAAGGGATCTATGGAAGGGGGTATAAGGTACTGGGGGTGGGGAAGCAGCCGGGAAAACTTAGCTATAGAGTATATGCTGGCATCATAGCCCAGTAGATGTGATTTAAAAAACTTCCACAGAGACAGCTCCGGCTTGGAGGTGTCTATATGGCATCTCCATACCCATTTGGCCCCGCCCTTTTTAGCATAGCTTACCAGGGCCAAAGGCTGGGGATCATGTATTACCACTATGTCTGCTTGAAGGTCAAGCCGTTCTGCGTTCTGCTGGTTTATCTTCAGATAGTAGTCCAGGGCGTCAGGGCTAAAGTTTATCTTTTTTCCCTGCATGGCATTGTGCATGGACTTGGTTATCTCAAAGAAGGCCGCATCGCCTTCGATAGTGGTCCACTGGCAGTCTATGCCCAGCTCGCACAGCAGGGGCACCAGCTGGTGCAGTATCTCTGCTACCCCTCCACCGTCTTTGGTGGAGTTTACCATCAGCACTTTTTTACCCTTAGACAGGGAAGCCAGGCGGTAGAGCTGGTCTATTTCATCTTTTCCTACTATTTGCTGGTAGGCGGCAAGTTTGCTCATAGGTTCTCCAATAGGTTTTGCAGTTTATGTCTTATCTCGGCCAGGCTAAAAAAGTAGAAGTCTATCTCCCTTATGGCTTCCACCAGCCGAGGAAGGTTAAAGTTGGATTCTATCCATACTGAAAAGTCATCGCTTTTTTTGGCCTTATGCCTTTTTCTAGCCTCATAGAAATGGTAGTAGAGGCTGGAGTCGGGTATCTGGTTTAAAGCGGCCTTAAACTGGTCTATGGTCTCTACCTCGGTAGCGGTAGCCAGCACTATGGTAGAGGAGTAGCTAAAGTAGAATTCAAACCCGGGCCTTACCCAGGGCACGGTGGGCAGATCCCACAGGTGCTCTTCTATGATGGCGGTAAGCACCTCTTTGGCCTCGGTTACGCTGGGAAAGTCGTAAGGGTCAAAGCTGGCCAGCTTTTCAGCTAAAGCAATGTCTTCTAGGGCTTCTGCGGTCCAGTTAGCAAAGTCATTGGGATAATCTCTAAAGGTATAGGCATACTTTATATGGGACTG
>JAIOXO010000017.1 GCA_022396035.1 Actinomycetes bacterium
ATTTATAATCTTCTCTCCGGCAGTACTTAAAAAATTAAAATAAGGGGTCCCTTTCTGGGACTGAATAGAATCAATAAACATAATAAGGGTTAAAACCTCGGGCAAATCCAGCGAAATCTTGGGCATAAAAAAGTCACTGGCCAGTGAATAACCCTCCCGGTCCGAATAAATGGGGATGCCGGCAAACCTCAGGCAATTAATGTCCCTGTAAACCTGCCGGGTAGAAATCTCTAACTCCTGGCCAATGGCCCGGGCCTTTATTTTACTGTAACGGCAGATTATAAGGATGATCCTTAACAGCCGCCAGACATTAGAAACTTTCATACTAAAAACTAAAAAAGAACTATATTAAAATTTTAATATTAATATTAACATATAAACTTTAAATATAAAATTTAATCTGAAAAGACTGTATAATCAAAACCAGTGCCTATTCAGTCTAAATTTAATAATCCTTTTACCTCTTCATTTACCAGCATAATAAGGCCTGCCTTAGCCCGGGACATTCCTATATATAGTAGGCTCTTATAGTAATCCAGATGGGCCCTATTCTCATTCATATCATCAAGATCTACAATAATAATATAAGAGTTATCCATGCCCTTGAATTTATGAATAGTACTGTAAGTATAGGTATTTCTATCAAAGAATCGCTCAAAATCCTGGGATAGGTTAATAATATCATGCTTTTTAGTAATACCTTTTACCGTGGACTTTTCCAGTACATGCGGGGATAGAATGGTAATATCTCTGGGTCTGACCTTGTGAAGGCTTAAGCTATGTATCTCTTCTAAAAGCAACCCCAATGTATCCTTTCTATCCTTATAAAACTTATAGGTAACCGGAATGCCCGATGCCTCATCCTTTAATATATTATGGTTCTCAAACCCCACCACCCTGCTTATCTCCCGGGCTATTTCTATGGTATTCCTGCAATTTATGGTTAGACTATAAGGGGTAAATAAACACCTGGACTGCAGCTGTTTAAAAATTTCCAGGCTGTCAGTATCTTCATTAAATATATTCTGCCTTTCAAAATCACAGAATATATCCCATCTGCCCTCTTCTATCCCTCCTTTAAGCAGCATATCTATTAAATCCAGGTATTCCTCACTTAAAATATCCTGGCCTTCATCTATAATTATCTTGTCAAATTTTTCAAACTTATCCCCATCTAAAGCTTCCAGAGCATAAAGGGGAAGATCTTTTTTGTAATACTCATTATTTTTCTTAACCCCCGGGGGCATACAATCCCTGGCTATCTCTTCTGAATAATCCAGAAATGCCATAGCTTTTACCCCTTTATCAAAGCCCTGTAATCTTAGCTGGGTGCCCAGCCACCCTGCTAACAGTTTATTAAAACAGGTAATAAGGGTCTTATTACCGGCAGCAGCACTTCTCTTGGCAGATTCAAGGGCCAGCATGGTCTTGCCGGTACCAGCCGCCCCTTTAAACAAGCAGCGTGGATTTCCCTGCTCCAGTCCATCCAGGCAACGGTATTGTTCATCGGTAAACCTGGCTATAATATGCTCTATCTCTTCTACTCTGGAGCAAATTATCTTGATCTTTTCAAAATCCCCCTTAAGCATATTTTTCAAAGTTTCAACACTTTTTCTGGAAGGAAAAGAATGCACGGGGTCAAACCATTTATGCTTCTTGTAAATATCAGCGCTACGTTTAGACAGCAAAGATATATAGTCTTTAAGGGGCATGTCCATCTGTCTTCTGTCATAAATTCTCCAGGCATCGGTTTCAGCATCCTCAATATCATATTCATTGCCGGTAAAGATAAAACCGTAAGATACAAAAAGTTTGTAGTATTTACTGTTAGGACCCAGCCTCTTCTTTATGAGGCCCTTTAAATTATACATTCCCTCTGCAGCCTGCTGCAGGGGGCTTATGGTTTTTTCATAATACCGGCCCTGGCTATCGGAGATAATCCAGACACCATCTTTTCTACAGATGCTTCCCCCTTTTACTTCCAGACAGAATATGCCCAGACCGGGTGCCATTACCAGAAAATCTATTTCAGAACCGAAACTCTGGTCAGACTCGGGTATGTTTAATGAATGTAGTACGATCCAGTCTGCAGGTGTTTGTTCTTTGAATAAATCAAATACTAAATTTTCGCCTATATTTCGATTTGAACTATCTACATAGGGCGGTATCATCTTAGCCATTATAGCCTAATGTTTGGTGATTATTATTTTAATATTATACTATAAAATTTAATATTAATCTTAAAAGATAATCAGCATTCTAATGGCAGGAGTCCTCCGCCAATTTATAAAGCTTCCTTAATATAAAAATCATGCCTTCGGTATCCAGACCGCAGTAATCAATTAAATCCTTCCTTATTTTTTCTAACTGGATTTTATTAACTTCCTTTCCATCTTTAAAAAAACTGGTATTTAAAAACTTTAAGCTGGCCTCTTCACCATTTTTAATTTCCATATCACCATAGCTTATCCCGGTCAGCGCTGGCAGTACTCTTTTTAAAGAAGCGCTTCCCTTTTGCTTGCAGTTATAATAATAGAATTTGCCAAAAGGCTCATACAGGTCAGTTATCCTCCCTATAGCATCTTCTATCCACCAGGCATGCTGGGGAAAGGCTTCGGCAAGTGCATTAAGGATTCCGATCTCAAAAGACTTGTAATATACCAATATGGAACCAGCAACAGGGATACCATCATGGCCATACCCTAAAGCTTTTTTTAAATTATCCAGAAGCTCTGGCCTGGGATCATTTTGATCATCCTCTGCCAGAAAATAAAGGTTTTCAGGGAGGCCCTTAAGGTGTTTTAATATATGGCAGGAAAATTGAAAGGGGACATTCTGATAGGGCCCGGTACCATCAAATAAGGGGATGGCGGTTGAAAATGTTTCAAAATCAAGAAAATACAGGGGATACTCAAGCTGATCTAAAAAAAGCTTCAGAGCTTTACTATCCATAAATATACGGTTTTCTTTTATGGTTTTAATTTGAATTTGTTGTATGGGATTAAACACGGAAGTATCCTCTATATCTAAAATTCTAGTAATACCGTTCTGGTATAAATCAAAAGCAAGATTCTTGCCCCGATAAAGCTCAAAAACATTGAATTCTGGCAGATTATTCCAGCATAAATCCTTTAGGGGACACTCATAAGGGTTATAACAATCTTTGCTCAGGGGCAAATGGGGACAGGTGCTGTCATTTACCGTTTTTAGCATCAGGTTTACATTAGTTTCTACATCCTGTGCTAAGGCCTCTGCCTCTTCGGTTACATCTTCCAACAGAAAAAATTTTTTAGGATCTATGGGTCCATCTTTTACAAAGTCCCGGTTCAGGTGCATTAGATAACATTTATCTATTTTTAAGCCCGCTCCCTGGTAGCAGTATTTTTGAAATGCTATATCATGCTTGTTAATATCTTTTACCGAGGATGCACTTTTTACCTCAATGATATTCCAGGCATCGATACCGGAAGGCTGTAGAATATCTGCCCGTGCAAAAGTATTTTTATAGGTAAAGGATGCTTCAAAAAGAGGGCGCCTACTATCATCGGAATCTGAATCAGGTCCATCAGTAAGCCGGGCCAGCTCTCTGGATCTGGTAAGCTCCGCTTCTACATCAGAGCCGTCACCTACCTCTATCCCTTGCGGAAATAAGGCCTTGGCCAGATTGCCCGCATCATGGCCCTGCTGGAAACGAAATCGGGTAGCTTCATCAAAAGGAGGAATTTTTTCGGGGTCATTTATAAGATACCAGAGGTATTTTAAGCATTGGATGCCTGCAATATATTTTGATTTTGACAGTATGTTAACCATCTTACCCTAGATAAGTATAAATTAAACTTTTGTTATATCCGCGTTTAAACCGCATTGTTTTAAACTCCTTAATATCCAACAGCTTGGGCACCATACTCAGCTTGCTGCCTTGTAAATCCTTCAAATTCGAGTTGAGCAATTAATTCAGTTCGTGAAAATGACGAATAATCTAAGTAATCTTCAGCCTTTAATGCTGCTTGCTCATTCCAGTCGGCTCCGCATCTATCTACTCCATACACTGCTTCTTCATGTGTATATCCCTCAAACTTTAATTGCTCCACTAACCCACTATAAGAAAAAGGCGCGTAGGCTAGGTAATTTAATGCACTTTTTGCTGCATTCTTTTCACCTAATGTTGCGCTATCTGTTTCTCCCGGGCTATCTACATTTTCTTCTTCAGCAGGTTCTTCTGCAACCTCTTCTTCTGGCTCCGCTTCCACTGTATCAGTTGAATTCAGATCTTCTTCAACAGCCAAAAGGTTAGACTTAGCTACACTGAGTTCCCGTTTTAATTCTTCTATGAGCTCATCCTTTTCCTCAAGTTGTTCCTGTTGCTCTTCAATTACGGCGATTTGTTCTTCTATAAGATCCTCATATTGACTGGTTTCAGTAGTATTTGGATTTTCTTCTCCTTCTTCCGGCTCTTTCGCCGTTTCTTCTGCCACCTCTTCTTTAGGTTCTACTGTTTCTAAACTTCCGCTGCAGCCAATAAAAGCAAAGCAGAAAAAAACCACAAAGAGCATAAAGATTGCCTTTTTAATCATAATAATACCTCTCCGTATAATTTTATATAGTTTTAAAAAATTTTACTTTTATATTCTATTTTAGATCCAAGTTATCACCACAATAAGATTCAATATTAAAGGAAAACATATCCACCGGTCTGCCCTTATTCAGCAAAGTGACACAGTAGCTACCCTGGGGCAGATAACCCTGCTTTAAAACTATCCCTCCACTGTAAATATTTTTCCTTTTTGCTGAAAGATCATTACTTCTATAAATTTCCTTTCCTCCCAGCATCCACAATAATTCTATTTCAGAATCTTCGTTTAAATTATTAATACAGACATCCACCATCAGTATATTGATATTACCTTTAATAACCCCTTCCTGCATGCGGTAGATATTAAACTGGTAATCAAAGCCCTGGACAGCGTCCAGATAAATCTCTTTACAAGACTGCTTTCTACACCTGTCCCTACTGCTATTTATAGCCCCCACAGACAATCATCCCCTTCTTAAATTCTATTGGCAAACTATAATTTTACACCAGGTCCTTACCAACAGTTTGTCAGTATAGAAAATAATTATTTAAAGCACCCTATTTGCCCCTTTCACCTGAGGCTAATATAATAGCCATATCATGAATGATATATATAAAAAATCCAGGATTGCCTACCTGGATAACCTTAAAGTCCTGCTTACTGCCCTGGTTATAATAGACCACGCGGCAATAACCTATGGCCCGGTAGGCTTCTGGTACTTTCGCCAGCAAACAGCCACCTCCTATCCCCTGGCATTTATTATCAGCCTGCTGCAAACCTTTATGATAGGACTGTTCTTCCTAATAGCCGCCTACTTTATAATCCCCTCCTATAACCGTAAAACCCCTGTAGATTACTTCTACAGCCGCCTGAAAAAACTGGGTATACCGGTTATCTTATACATGATCCTGATAAGTCCCCTGCTGGCCTATATAAGCCAGATAAGGGAAGGCCAAAAAAATTTCTTAACCTTTTATGTTCGTACCGTAATCCACAAACAGTATATAACCCCGGGACCCCTGTGGTTTCTGCAGGCCTTGCTGGTATTTACCATAACCTATCTGGTAATAAAAGCGGTAGGTGACCGATACCTGTCTTCCCGCTACCAGACCGGAAGGTTAAACTTTCCCTCCAACCTGAATATCCTCCTGTTTATCCTGGGCCTGGCGGCCCTTTCCTTTTTAACCAGGATCTGGTTTCCCATAGGCACCGCTACCGGTAACCTGCAGCTGAGCTTTGTGTTCATATACCTGGCCCTGTTTGTCCTGGGTATCATCTCTTACCGTAACCACTGGTTGAAAAATCTAAACCGCCGTCAGGCCCTGCTCTGGCTGATACTGGCTGCAGTATTTATACCACTATGGCCTGTCATTATGGCCGGCGCCAATGCCTTCAGCGGCAATGCCGCCTTAATTTATGGGGGATTTAACTGGCAGTCTGCAGCTTACAGCCTGTGGGAGTCAGTAGTAGGTATGGGTCTTACCATGGGACTATTGTACCTGTTTAGGGAAAAGATTAACCTTAAGACCAAGTTTACATCAGCCTTATCTGCCAGCGCTTATGCAGCCATAATAGTGCATCCGGTAATTGTGGTACTTCTCTCTTTTAGTCTGATAGATGTCAACTTGGGTCCTATATTAAAATTCTTGCTGGTATCAGCAGCAGCCGTACCTTTATGCTTTACAGCCGGTTTCCTGCTTAAAAAGATACCGGCTGTAAAGCACATATTATAAGTCCAGGCCCACATTCAAACTTAAATCAAAACAATATCATAGCACAACAGCCTGACAACTGCCGGTCATAGATAAAAAATTTTATTTTTTATTAAAACATTTATAGATTTAGTAGTACAATTATTAAAGGTTATAAATTTTAAAGGATGAGATAATGCTTCAAAATAAAAAGAGGTTTCTACTCATACTAATTACCGCCATATTCCTGATATCAGCCACCATACCCTCCACCCTGCTTGCAGATCAGGGCACCGACGTACAGAACTTTGTTATAAGGTTATATGAAACCTGCCTGGGCAGAAGCCCCGATCCAGGCGGTCTGCAAAACTGGACCACCCACCTTGTTTCGGGAGATATAAGCGGCGGACAGGCTGCCTACGGGTTTATCTTCAGCGATGAACTGATAGGCCGGAACCTGAACAACGAACAGTTTTTAATTATTATGTATAAAGCCTTTTTTGGGCGTGAACCCGATCCATCAGGTTTTTCCAACTGGCTCCAGGTTATGGCCCGGGGAGAATCCCGCCAGCAGGTGTTTGCCCATTTTGTAAATTCAGAGGAATTTGCCAATATCTGCACCAGCTACGGCATAGAGCCAGGTTCAGTAAAAGTAAGGGAAACCACCAGAGAAGGAACAGGGGACAGGGATGACCTTATTAAAGGTAGCGATCAGTTCTACTCGCTTATAACCAGAGCCCTTAACCTTTTGGCTACCTATGACCCCGAAGTATATCAGCAATACCGGCTGGCAGAAAGAATAATAGAAACGCCGCAACAGAATGCCCTGGCCTCAACCGATGGGAAAAATGTCTATATTGATCTCTCCAAAAGGGTATTTTATGATATTGAATTTGAAAAAGAAATTGCCTGTACCCTGTCCCATGAATTCAACCATATAGCCAACTGGGATTACTACCGTGATAGCCGAGATTACTATGGCATGGAAATAATGGCCTTTACCCAGGAGTACTATACCGCATCCCGGCTGGGCATGCCCGCCCACTTTCTAAACTATATTGCCTGGATTATAGATAACATCTATTACCTCTACCATGCCTATACCCCTGATTATGCCCAGAATATACTAAATTGATTCCCCTATTTTTTACCACTAAATCTCTGGACCCAGGTCTGCAGCAGATGATGGTCAATATGGGTATTCTTTTCCATATAAAGTATCCCCTCTTCACTGGATATCAGCTTTAGAAGGTCATCTATGGATTTAATACCCATAAACGCCAGCTCTTCTATGTACTGGGGCTCCAGATCTTTAAAATCATTAACTCTGGCCATATTACCCCCCCCTCTTGTAACTTTATTTACATTTTAGATGATTATAGCACCAAGCCATATGTAACAAAAGTTATTTTTTATTACTCCCCTGCAATTTTTTAGCCATTTTAATTTCTTCCCTTTGCTACTATAATTTTCTTATAAACAACTAAAAAAGGCGCTTATGAAAGAAATAAACCTAACCAAACTCAGCCATCAGTACTACCAACAGGGAAAAAGGCTGGTAGTACCCCTTCTGGGTTTTCCGGGAGTAGAACTGACCGGCAGCAATATAAAGCTGGCACAGCAGAACTTCGGGGAGCACTACAGAGCCATAAAAAAACTGGTTGACCGGTTTGAACCGGACTTGATATTTCCGCTTATGGACCTCTCCGTAGAAGCCAATGCCCTGGGCCGCTACACCCTGTTTCCCCAGGAAGATTCAGCCACCGTCCCCAAAAGAGAATTTGACCTGGAACAGATAGAAAAGCTTAAAAGTATAAACATCTCCTTTGACAGCAGGGTTCTGAGCTACGTAGAAACCATGAAACTTATGAGTGTGGGTCTTCCCTCCCAGGTTATAAGAGGGGCCTATATCACCGGACCCTACTCCACTGCCGCCCTTATCATGGGAGCTGACGATGCAGCCATGACCTCAGTCACCGAACCGGATAAACTGCATACCCTCTGTGACTTTGTAACCGAAAAAATAAGGGAGTATGTAAGCCTGCTGCTGTCGGCAGGAGCAGAAGCCATATGTGTACTGGAGCCCACTGCAGTAATGCTGGGACCCAAACAGTTTGAAGAATTTTCTGCCCATTATGTTAAACATATTATAGACAGCATCCACTACAGCCAGGCCAGCACCATTTACCATACCTGCGGCAACACCATGCATCTTATAGAAAAAATGGTACAGTCAGGCATTGATGCTATCAGTCTGGATTCTGAAGATATGGGTGTAGACTTAAAAAAGGTAGCAGAGATGATATCCCCTGAGGTAGTAGTTATGGGAAATATAAACCCCTCTACCATCATGCTTAGAAATACCCCGCAGCAAATCAAACAGAAGGTTAACCATCTTCTACAACAGATGGAAGAATTTCCCAACTACATCCTTAGTACCGGCTGCGATCTTCCCCAGGAAACTCCTCCCCAAAACATTGATGCCTTCATGCAGGCAGGAAGGCAGTGGAGGCCCACTTAGAAATGGTTGGTTTTGGTGGAGCATTCCGGGCATATCCATATTACCTTGCCTCCACCCACGGTATTTGATATTACCCCATTTTTTTCCCTTTTATCTTCATCGGTACAATCAAATACCTTACCGCAAATATCACATTTTACTTCCACAGTTATCACCTTTTTAGTTTTTTTCCAACCTCAAACACCCAAAAATTAACCAATGTTCTAGCTGTTTATAATATACTCTGCCACCATATCCCCGATCTGGGTTGTAGAGAACCCCATCCTGCCGGCAGCCAGGCTGTTTATCCGGGTACAGACCTCGGCTACCGCCTCTCCAATGGAATCAGCCGCCTGCACCTCTCCCAGGTATTTAAGCATCATCCTGGCCGCCTCAATAGCTGCCAGAGGGTTTATTACATCTTTTCCGGTATACTTGGGAGCAGAACCGCCAATGGGCTCAAACATGGAGGTGCCCTCAGGATTTATATTGCCCCCGGCAGCAATACCCATACCGCCCTGTATCATGGCTCCAAGATCGGTAAATATGTCTCCAAACATATTGGGAATAACTATTACATCATACCATTCCGGGTTCTTGACCGCCCACATACAGGCGGCATCTATGTGATTGTAATCAGTTTCAACCTCAGGATAGCTGGATTTCATATCCATAAAAGCCCGGTACCACAGATCAGCCACATAGGTAAGCACATTGGTCTTGTGCACCAGGGTAAGCTTGCCCGGCTTTCCTTCCTTTTTACGGTCCATGGCCATCTCAAAGGAATATTTCAAGCATCGGTCTACCATCTGCCGGTCATATACCATAATCTGGGTCGCCACCTCATAGGGAGTATCCTTACGGGTTATCCCCCCGTGGCCGGTATACAGTCCCCCGGTATTTTCCCTGATTACCAAAAAATCAATGTCCTCGGGTCCCTTGTCCTTCAGGGGACAATCTATGCCCGGATAGAGCTTGACTGGCCTCAAATTTATATACTGGTCCAGCTCAAACCTCAGCCTTAACAGTATCCCTTTCTCCAGTATCCCCGGGGCTACTTCCGGATGCCCTATGGCTCCCAGCAGTACGGCCCTGTATTGCTTAAGTTCCTGGATATCTTCATCTTCCAGGGTTTTCCCCGTAGAGAGGAACCGGTCTCCCCCAAAATCATAGCTGGTAAAGGTAAAATCCAGGCCATGCCTGCTGCCGGCAGCTTCCAAAACTTTTTTGGCCTCCCTTACTACTTCCGGGCCGGTGCCGTCCCCGGGTATAACGGCAATATGGTGCTGATTTGAACTCATAACTTTCTCCATCCTGAAATTATTTAGATAATATGTAACCATTATATAGAAATATTTCAGTTTTTTAATAGCATATCCAAAATTAAGTTTGGTACTAATTTCAATCCATTTTAGTATAATAAATTAAAAAAACAGAAAGGCGGTTATGCTTAAGAATTTAAACCCTACCCATACTGAAGCCTGGGAAAAATTAAAGCAGCACTACAACCAGATAAAAAATACCCACATGATGGATATGTTTGATGAAAACCCCCAACGGTTCAATGAATTTTCACTGCAGTTTGAACATATACTGCTGGATTATTCCAAGAACAGGATAAACCGGCAAACCATAGAACTTCTTATCGGGCTGGCCCAGGAGATGGGCCTGCCCGAAGCTATTAATTCCATGTTTGAAGGCCAGAAGATAAATGTAACCGAGAACCGGCCAGTACTGCATATAGCCCTTAGAAACCGGAGCAACCACCCCGTCATGGTAGAAGGCAAAAACGTCATGGATGCAGTAAACCGGGAACTGGAAAAGATCGAAGATTTCTCCCACCAGATCATATCCGGACATTGGAAAGGCTACACTGGTAAAAGCATAACCGATATAGTAAATATAGGCATAGGCGGTTCAGACCTGGGTCCGGCCATGGTAACCAAAGCCCTTACCCCCTACCATAAGGGCATACGAGCCCATTTTGTTTCCAATGTAGACGGCACCCATATATCTGAAACTCTGAAGAAACTTAATCCGGAAACTACCCTGTTCATGGTCTCCTCCAAGAGCTTTACCACCCAGGAGACCATGACCAATGCCCGCACCGCCAGAGACTGGTTTACCAACCGGTCTGGTTCTGATGAGGATATCAGCAAACATTGTGTAGCCATTACCACCAACCGGGGCAAGGCTGCCGATTTTGGCATAAACAATATGTTTACCTTCTGGGACTGGGTGGGCGGCAGGTATTCCCTGTGGTCCTCCATCGGTCTGTCGGTGGCCTGCAGTATAGGGTATAAGGATTTTATCCGCCTTCTTGAGGGAGCCCACGCCATGGACAACCATTTCCACCAGGCTCCACTAAATAAAAATATGCCGGTTATACTGGCGCTTCTGGGCATATGGTACAACAATTTCTTTAAAGCCCAGAGCCAGGCAATACTTCCCTATGACCAGTATCTGTCCAGATTACCGGCCTACCTGCAGCAGCTGGATATGGAAAGTAACGGAAAATCCATGGGCAGGGCCGGTAAAAAGGTAGATTACAGCACAGGGCCAATTATATGGGGAGAGCCTGGCACCAATGGCCAGCATGCCTTCTACCAGCTTATACATCAGGGAACCAAACTTATCCCCTGCGATTTCCTGGCAGCCATAGAAAGCCATAACCCTACCGGTGACCATCACCAGAAGCTGCTATCCAACTTTCTGGCCCAAACCGAAGCCCTGATGAGGGGCAAGAGCAAAGCCCAGGTAGAAAAAGAGTTAAGCAGCGAGGTAAAAGATGAGGCTGAAACTGGCCGGATTGCCCCCTTTAAGGTATTTGAAGGCAATCGGCCCACCAATTCCATACTGTATAAAAAGCTGACCCCCTACACCCTGGGCAGCCTAATAGCTATATATGAGCACAAGGTGTTGGTGCAGGGGGTTATATGGAACATATACAGCTTTGACCAGTGGGGAGTAGAACTGGGTAAACAGCTGGCCAGCAGCATCCTTCCCCAGCTGAAGGACAGCCAGCCGGTTAAAAACCACGACAGCTCTACCAATTCACTAATAAACTATTACCTGGAGAACCGTTGATTAATGATGAAAACCAATATAATCTGTTTTTAAATAAGGAAAGGGGCTAATATGGCAAAAAGGGTATTTACCATAACCTATATGCTGGTTACGGGTATACTTATGATCATCATGTGGGGTTTCTTTTTAGCCACCGGACAGGTGCCTGAACTTCAAACCATACCTATCCAGATTTCCCTTCACCTGGCAGCAGAGTTCTCCACTTCACTATTGCTAATTATTGCCAGCCTGGGACTTCTAAGATACCGTAGATGGGCTCCGGCCCTGGCCAAGATTTCCCTGGGCATGCTACTTTACACCCTGATAGTCAGCCCCGGGTACTATGCCCAGCTGGCACAATTTGCCCTGGTGGCTATGTTTGGAGTCCTGTTCCTGCTGGCAGTGGTATCTATAGTATTTCTGTTTAGCCCAGAAATTTTTCTAAAAAATTAAATATTCATCTTCAGCACTACCGGGCAGTGGTCGGAGCCGGTAACCTGGGGCAGGATATAGGAATCTTTAAGTCTGGGTTGAAGGTTTTTGCTGGCAAAAAAGTAATCCAGCCGCCATCCCACATTTCTCTCCCTGGCCCTGGTCTTGTAATCCCACCAGGTATAGTGGCCGCCCCCAGAACAATACAGCCGGAAGGTATCCACAAATCCACTATCCAGCAGCCGGTCAATCCACTCTCTTTCCTGGGGCAAAAAACCGGTATTATTCTTATTCTGTTTGGGCCTGGCCAGATCAACAGCCTGGTGCGCAGTATTTATATCCCCGGTAACAATCAGACCTTTACGTTTACCCGGACCCTGCTTTAAATAATCCAGAAAACAGTAATAGAAGTCCATCTTGTAATCCAGGCGCACCTTATCTCTTCCCCCGTTGGGCATATAGGTGTTAAATAGGATAAAAGAACCAAAATCCAGCCACAGCACCCTGCCCTCATCATCAAAACGCTGGATACCAAAACCATAGCCCACCGATTCAGGTTTAATCCTGGAATATACCGCCACCCCGCTGTAGCCGGGCCTCTGGCCCGGAAAGAAATAACCCTGGTACCCTTCCAGGTTTAAAAGCTGGGAAGGAAGCTGATGGGGCCGGGCCTTTATCTCCTGCAGGCATATAATGTCAAACTGGTACTGGCGTACAACATCCATAAAGCCTTTTCTGTAAATAGCCCTCAGGCCATTTACATTCCAGGAGGCAATACTTATGTGCCCGGACATTACTGCCTAAGGGTAGCATTAAACTTTTTGCCCAGACTGGACAGTATCCTCTCTACCTCAATCTCTACTTCCCTATCCTGAAGGGTCCGGTCCTGCCTCCTGAAGGTAAGAGAATAAGCCATGCTTTTTTTACCCGGTTCAATCTGCTGGCCCTGATAGAGGTCGAACAGCCTTACCTGCTGCAGTATATCGGATCCGCTTTCCCGGATAGCCTGTTCTATATCCCGGTGGGAAACCTCCTGATCCACCACAATAGCTATGTCCATATCCATGGCCGGATACAGGCCAATAGAGCTGTATTGACTGCTGTCTTTAATGCCGGCTATAAACTGGTCCAGATTAATTTCCATATAATATACCGGCTGATCTATGTCCAGCTCGGCCAGCAGGCTGGGGTGTATCTGCCCCATAATGCCCATCTCCTGTTTGCCCACACTTACAGTTGCTCCCGCCACCGGATGGAAAAAGGCCGTCTCTTTGTGGCTAAGCTGAAGTCCGGATCCAGGGTAATACCTTTCTGCCAGATATTCAGCTATACCTTTTAAATCATAGAAGTCATAGGCTGCCTGTTCAATATTCCAGCCTTTCTTATGTTTCTGGCCGGTAAGAAGTATTCCCAGCATAACCGTTTCCCGGGGCAGTTTAGCTTCAACTTTTTTAAATACCCGGGAGGTTTCAAACAGAGCCATGTCCTGGATCCTGTATTTCAGGTTCTGGCTTACATTGTCCAGCATAGCCGGAAACAGCGTAGGTCTCAGGTACTCAAAATCTTCATTTATGGGATTAATAATCTTTACCAGATCGCTTTCACCCGCCTGCACCCTGAACTGCTTCAGCTTCTTGCCGCTTATAAAAGAGTAATTTATAACCTGGTTCAGTCCCAGGTCAGCCAGGCAGCTGCGTATATCTCTTTCTGCTTTCTGCCCCGGGCTGTAGCCTTGCGGCCTCTGGGTTATCTGTGGAGGCCTTGATTTGAAATTATTAAAGCCGTAAATCCTGGCCACCTCTTCCACCAGGTCTATTTCTCTTTCCAGATCTTCATAACGGAAAGATGGTATATTTACCTTTATGTCCTGCTTATCCTTCTGGCTGACCAGCCCCAGGCCGTTAAGTATGTCTAAAATCCTGTCCTGGCTAATTTCTTCTCCCAGTATCCTGGTAATTGTCTGCGGCCTTAAATTAATGATTCTTTCTCTCTGGCTGTGGCTGTAATTATCATAGATGCCGGTGGATTTTACCTGCCCGGAAATACCGGCCAGCAGCTGCTCAAACCGGTTTATGGCAAACAGGGTAAGCTGGGGATCTATCTTTTTTTCAAAACGATTGCTGGCCTCGGACCTTAACCCCAGTTTTTTGGAGGTCCTCATTATATCCGGCCCGCTGAAATTGGCCGCTTCCAGCAGCACATTTTTGGTGCTGTCATTAATCTCGGTAGTCTTTCCGCCCATAATGCCGGCAATAGCCACCGGCCCCTTACTGTCAGCAATCACTATCATGCCTTCCTCAAGCTGGCGCTGGCTGTCATCAATGGTGCGTATCTTCTCCCCCTTACCGGCAGCCCTGACTATAATTTTGTCCGAAGACAGCAGATCCCGGTCAAAAGCATGCAGGGGCTGGCCTGTTTCCAGCATCACGTAATTGGTCAGGTCCACTATAAGGTCCACCGACCTTACGTCACAGAGTTTAAGACGGTTAACCAGCCACTGTGGAGACTGTATTTTGGGAATATCATAAAATATTTTGGCCGAATAACGGGGACACAGCTTATAATCTTTGATATCTATCTCAAGATCCTTATCCCCGGCCAGTCCCTCTTTCAGATCATAGGATGGTAATTTAAGCTCCAGCCCTTTAAGGGCAGCCACCTCCCTGGCTATGCCTATAATTGACAGGCAGTCAGGACGGTTGGGAGTAATTTCCAGCTCAAAAACTACATCATCTAAGCCCATGGCTTCAGCAAAACTACGGCCTAGTTTAAGCCCCTGGTCCAGTATCATTATACCCCCGGACTCCTCGGACAGTCCCAGTTCTGCTTCCGAGCACATCATGCCCTCAGAAACCTGGCCCCTTATCTTGGAACGCTTTAAGGTTATATCTCCAATCTTTGCCCCCGGAAGGGCCAGGGCCACCACATCACCGGTTTTAAAATTTTTGGCTCCACAAACAATATCGCGTATGCCCTGTCCGTCTTTTACCCTGCACAGGCTCAATTTGTCTGCATTGGGATGCGGCTGGTACTCGGTAATCTGTCCGATGATTATTTTATCAAACTTTTTCCCGGTATCCTCTACCTTCTTGACCTCGCTTCCGCTCATAGTAAGAAGTTCGGCAACCTCCCGGGCATCCAGCTGGTCGGTATCTAAAAATTGTTTTAACCAGTTTAATGTAACTTTCAATGTAAAAAATTCCTTCCTATCCAGTCAGGTTAGAATTGTTTTAAAAACCTTAAGTCATTTTCAAAAAATGACCGTAAGTCATCAATTCCATACTTTAACATGCAAATTCTTTCTATCCCCATACCAAAAGCAAAACCGCTTACCTCTTCGGGGTCATAGCGTACAAAATCATAAAGATTGGGGTCTACCATACCTGCTCCCAGTATCTCCAGCCATCCGGAGCCCGAACAGACCCGGCATCCGGCTCCCTCACATATCTTACAGGATACGTCCACCTCTGCGCTGGGTTCGGTAAAGGGGAAATAATGGGGCCTGAATCGCACCTTTCGGTCTCTGCCAAAAATCTTTCTGGCTACCGTTTCCAAAGTCCACTTCAGGTTTCCAAAGTTAATGCCTTTGTCTACCACCAGACCTTCTATCTGGGTAAACATGGGCGTATGGGATACATCATAGTCCCGGCGGTAAACCTTACCCGGCACTATAATGTATATGGGGGGCTGATGCTTTTCCATATACCTTATCTGCACCGGTGAAGTATGGGTCCTCAGCAGAACATCCTCAGATACAAAGAAAGTATCATGCAGGGACCTGGCCGGGTGGTCCCGAGGGGTATTTAAGGCCTCAAAATTATAATAGTCGGTTTCTACTTCCGGGCCCTGGGCTACCTCAAAACCCATAGTGGTAAAAATATCTTCAATCTCTTCGGTAACCTGGGTCAGTATATTCCTGCTTCCCTTTGCAGGTTTTCTGCCCGGCAGGCTGAGGTCAACAGATTCTGCCCTCAGCTTGTGATCAAACTCTATGCTGGACAGTTTCTTTTCCTTATCCGTTACCCGGGATTCTATCTTTTTTTTGTATATATTGGCATTTTTTCCTATTACCGGCTTAAGCTGGTTGCTGAGCTTGCCAATATTTTTTAAAACTGATACCACCTGGCTTTTTTTACCCAGATATTTTATCTTTACCTCTTCCAGGTCTTTTAAGCTGCGGGCATCACTCAGACTTTTCTCAAACTGCCGGTAATCTTCTTCCAGCTGGTCCAATATCTCTCTGGCTTCCTGGTTCTCCATAATAAAGTCCTTATGCAGTCACTTGCTTCTTGGCTACTTCCGCCAGCTCCTTGAAAGCACCGGGGTCATTGACCGCCATCTCTGAAAGCATCTTACGGTTTATTTCCACATCAGCTTTCTTAAGGCCATTTATAAACTGATTATAAGACAGTCCATGAGACCTGGCCGCTGCATTAATCCTGGTAATCCATAATCTCCTGAACAGCCTCTTTTTATTTTTTCGGTCCCTGTATGAAAAACTTAAGGCCTGGTATACCTTTTCCTTGGCCACTCTGTACCTGTTGCCTGAAGTGCCGGTATAACCCTTGGCCTGTTTTAAAACTTTCTTATGTTTTTTATTCTTTACGCTTCCTCTTTTAATCCGCGCCATTTTTAATCACACCTTTCTATTTTCCCAACAATCTTCTTACCTTCTTTTCATCCGCTTTGGACACTACTACTCTCTGGCCCAGTCTTCTTTTCCTAGTGGAATCCTTGGGGGCCAGTTTATGGCTTTTATAAGCCTTTTCCCTTACAATCTTGCCGCTTCCGGTCACCTTAAATCTTTTTGCCGCTCCCTTATGTGTTTTCCGCTTTGGCATATGTAAACACTTCCTTTCTAATTTCTAATACTGTTAATCTATTACGCAGGACCTAAAACCATGATCATATTATAGCCTTCCAGCTTGGGAGCCTGCTCCACTGCCGCCAGGCCTTCCAGATCCTTTATAAGCTGCTGCAGCATCTCCATGGCAATTTCCTTGTGTACAATTTCTCTGCCCCTGAACATTACCGTAACCTTTACCTTGTTTCCGCTCTTTAAAAACCTTTTTATATGGTTCCTTTTGGTATTCAGGTCATTGGTGTCAATCTTGGGCCTGAGCTTTATTTCCTTTACCACTACCTGGGTCTGCTTCTTCTTTTTTTCTTTCTCTGAAATCTCCAGCTTGTACTTGTATTTGCCATAGTCCATTATCCTACATACAGGCGGACTGGCATTAGGGGCAACTTCTACCAGGTCCAGATCCTTCTGGTAAGCCCTTTCCTGTGCCTCCTTGGTATCCACAACCCCTACCTGGGAACCGTCTTCATCTATCAGCCTTACTTTCGGCACCCTTATCTGATCATTATGTCTAATATTTTTATTAATTTATTTCACCTCCGCTAATATTTGTATAAAAAAAATAGGCAAGTACACATCACCTACCTATTTTTTGTTTATTTATAACCAAATCAGCAAACCGGTTAGCCGCCATTTGGTGAGAAATAGATGATTTCTACTTTTTAATTTTCATATTCAATTGTCGCCAAGATTATAAGGCAAATAAAACTTTTTGTCTATACTGCCTTATCTTCTTCTTCCTGGGGCTCATACTCTTCAGCCCAGGCCTTGTCTGCAATCTTCTTATAATCCTCTGAGTACTTGTCCAGATCCTTGGCCAGGTCAGTTATAATGGTCTCCGCCCCTTCATGGGTGGCATAGGCTCCGCTTTCAGCCACTATATCCCTTAGAGCCTGAGGAGTATCTATAATACTGCAGGGCCTCAGATGGTTTTCGGTATAAGGCTGCCTCTTCCTGAATCCCATAAAGAAATCGGAAGTAAGTACTTCTTCCAGGCTTTTTTCCTTGATATTATCAGCTGCAAAATGTACAAACACACAGGGTTCTACATCGCCGTTAACGTTTATATGCAGATAATTTTTGCCTCCGGCCATACAGCCGTTTACCAGTGGACCGTCATTCCAGAAATCAGCCACAATGATACTCTTGGTTTTCCTTATTTCCAGAATTCTCTTCCTTCGGTAATCCCTCTGCTCGGGAGTAGGCATAAGCTCCATATTGGGTTCCTTGCCGATAGGTATATAGTTAAAGTACCAGCCTACAAAGGCACCCTTTTCTACAAACAGGTCAATAAACTCTTCACTTACCACCATCTCATTATTGGGCCTGGTGGCAGTTACTGAAAATCCAAACAGAACTCCTGCTTCCCTTAAATTATCCATGGCCTGCATGATATTTTTCCAGGCGCCCTTGCCCCTTCTTTCATCGGTTTCTTTTTCAAACCCTTCCACGCTCATGCAGGGTACAGCATTTCCCAGTTCAGCCAGCCTGGCTGCTACTTTTTTGTCTATAAGCTGTCCATTGGTATAAATCTGGAAGAAGGAATCATTATGCCTTTCCAGAAAGTCATATAAGTGTTCCCAGCAGAATGGTTCTCCCCCGGTAATAACAAAGAAATAAAGGCCAATATCATTAGCCTCATCTATAATCCGGTTGCACACATCATAGGGCAGGTCATCCTTCTTGGAATACTGCCAGGCATAACAGCCATAACACTTCAAGTTACATTTCATGGTGGGACTGATTACCAGATGGTTGGGTGGATTAATACCATATTTTTCAGCAAAAGCCTTCCTCTTGGGCTGGCCCTGGATCATGGCATTATTAATCAGGTTCATAACCACCTTATTTCTAACTGATGGAGACATATCCACTATGGCCCCCTTCAGGTTTATAAGAAGGTTCTCCAGGAAGTCTCTCTCTTCCCTGTTTTCTAACCTGTAAACCCTTCCCTTTATCATCGATAGCCATCTCTCATCAGAGATCTTAGGAAGCACTTTCAGGGCACTTTTTATAGCTGCCTTGGTTGTGTACAGCTTTACCCTTTCTTTAATAGTCATTTAGACACCCCTTTGTTATATAGTAACATCAATATATTTTAAAAAATGCTTAAAAGTAATTATAAGAACAATTTAGTTAAAAATAAAGAATAATTTTACAATTCCATCTTCTTGCTTTCAATTATCCGCTTAGCCCTAGCCACAAACCTGTCCGGCTCTATCTCCTTGATATCTTTATGGCCTTTCCTTCTTACAGTTACCGTACCGCTCTGCTGTTCATTCTGCCCGATAATAACCATGTAAGGAATCTTCCTTACTTCTGATTGACGTATTTTTTTACTTAAAGATTCAACTCTGTTGTCAAATTCTACCCTGAAACCCTCATCTTTGAGCTGCCGGTAGACCTTCTGGCCGTAATGCTCATACTTTTCGGATATGGGCAATACCGCCATCTGAACCGGTGCCAGCCACAGAGGAAAATTGCCGCTGTAATGTTCGGTAAGTATACCTATGAACCTTTCCACGCTTCCCAGCACCACCCGGTGCAGCATTACCGGCCTGTGTTTCTGGTTATCTGCCCCCACATATTCTATATCAAATTTTTCAGGCATAGCAAAATCAAGCTGGACAGTAGCGCACTGCCAGGTCCTTTCCAGGCAATCCTGAATATGGAAATCAATCTTGGGACCATAAAAAGCCCCGTCGCCTTCATTTATCTTGTAATCCAGGCCTTTATCCACCATAACTTTTTCCAGCAGCTTTTCTGCCCGGTCCCACACAGCATCGGAACCTATCCTTTTTTTTGGCCTGGTAGAAAGCTCTACATGATAGTTATCAAAACCAAATACCGAATACATGCGGTCCACCAGCCCCATAACCTTTCCTATCTCCGACTCCAGCTGCTCTTCGGTACAGAAAATATGGGCATCATCCTGGGTAAAGTTTCTTACCCTGAACAGGCCGTGCAGCACCCCTGATTTTTCATGCCGGTGCACCAGTCCCAGTTCCGCATACCTTATGGGAAGCTCCTTGTAGGAATGCTGGTTGGATTTATATACCAGTATGGCCCCGGGACAGTTCATGGGCTTTACCGCATAATCATTTTCATCTATGGTTACAAAATACATATTGTCTTTGTAGTGATCCCAGTGCCCGGAAGTCTTCCATAATTCATTGGAAAGAATTATGGGTGTCTTTATCTCTTCATACCCTTCCGACTGGTGCTCCTGCCTCCAGTATTCAAGTATGGCATTTCGCAGTATCATTCCCTTGGGATGGAAGAAGGGAAATCCCGGCGCCTGATCATTAAAATTGAACAGATCCAGTTCCTTGCCAATCTTTCGGTGGTCTGCCTGTTTGGCTCTTTCTATCATATCCAGGTACTTTTTTAAATCCTGCGGTTCAAAAAAGGCAGTACCGTAAACCCGGGTAAGCATCTGGTTTTCTTCATTTCCCCGCCAGTAGGCTCCGGCCACGCTTAACAGCTTAAAAGCACCAACTTTAGCCAGTGATGGAATATGGGGACCGCTGCAGAGATCTACAAAATCACCGGTTGTATATATGCTTACCTTGTCTGAATCAATACCCTCAATAAACTCCAGCTTATAGGGGTTGTCTTTAAAGATTTTGGCTGCCTCCGGTTTGGAGACCTCTTTTCTTTCAAACTTATAACCCTTTTTGATTATCCTTTTCATTTCCTTCTCGATAGCCGGAAGGTCATCGGGGCTTATGGTATGGTCTAAATCTATATCATAATAAAAGCCGTCTTTTATGGCCGGGCCAATGGCAAATTTAGCCTCTGGATAAAGGTTTTGTACCGCATAAGCCATTATATGGGAAACGCTGTGGTTAAGAACATCCCTGGCTTCATCTTCATCCTGGGTTACTATGTCCACCTGGATATCATCGCCAGGAATATAATCCAGGTCCAGTTTTTTCCCGCTATCCCTGGCCACAGCAATTACTGCTTTTTTTGCCAGCTGTTTATCCCGCCGGGACAAAGCATCTTTTATGCTTTTTTCCGGAGCGGTTTCTATCTCCTGGTTATCTATAAATATCTTAGCCATAAACATGCCTTTATTATTTAAATAATGCTATATTATACTATTTCTGAATAGATTTATTAAGGCAAAAAAAATGGAGCGGAAGACGGGATTCGAACCCGCGACCCTCACCATGGCAAGGTGATGCTCTACCACTGAGCCACTTCCGCTCGTAAAATGTGCTTTATTTTACGCTAAAATATTAACCAGTTATAAACTAAAAGTCAACCAGGCTACTGGTTTTTAATTTCTTCAAACAGCTGGGCAGTAGCCTCCGGATCATAAACCACCGCACTGGCCTCTCCTACCATCTGGGGCCAGGAAGGTATGGTGGTAATTTCTATATCCTGAGCCTTTATTTTACCCATGGCCGGAAGCAGCCTTAACACATCACCGAAATCCATATCCGTCCAGGTATAATTTAACAGGTAATTTACCAAGGCAGGCATGCTCAAAATCTTTTCCAGAGTGGTCTTCTGGTCATACAGGGCCACTATAATCTTGGCCGCTTCCCTTTCCCGGGCATAAGCGCCATCGGTACGGTGGCGGTTCCGGGACAGGGCTAGAGCCTGTTCCCCGTTAAGGTGGTGCACCCCTTTATCCAGATAACAGTTGGAAAAACCGTCAGCCAGATCTTCGGTTACCTCCACGGTTACCCCGCCCAGAAAGTCAACCAGGGGAACAAAACCGTCAAAATCAGTAATTATGTAGTTGTCTATCTCCAGGCCGGAAAAATTCTCGATGGTTTCCACGGTAAGCTCATTTCCTCCCAGGGCATGGGCGGCATTTATCTTGGTGCTTCCGTGACCGGGTATCTCCACCCAGGTATCCCGGGGTATGGTCACTATGGTTCCTTTATAGGTTTCCAGGTTAAGATGCATTAATATAATTATATCGGTTCTGCCGCTGACCCTGCCTCCTGCCCGGTCAAATGCGCTGTCATCTCCCAGTATCAATATATTAACCGAATCACTTTCAGACACATTGGCAGTGGTGGCCGGGGCTTGGCCCCAGTTAAAATTGGATACCAGCTCTCCCATGGCTGACCTGGCCTCCTGCAGGCTCACCCCGCTGCCTATATATTTAAGCATATAGGCATAGCCCTGATGCTCCTGCCAGCATAACAGGTCTATGCTTTCTGTTTCCTGTTCCAGTTTACTTTCATAAACATAGCCATACAGGCTTACTTTATCCTGGCCCCAGGAAAAATCTTCCTCTATAATCTGGATCGGCTCCATATCTTCGGTTATCTCCAGGTAGCTGTCTGCAATCTGTTTATCTTCCAGATCATCTATAACTTCTGCCTCTTCCACCAATATCATCAGCGCCTGGCTGGAACCCTTGCTCAGGGTAACCCTGGATCCATTCTCTTCCTGTTTAAGATTCCAGCCTTCAGGAGATATGAAAGAGTAATTGGTAAACCGGTTTGAGCTGCTGGAGTAAAAATTGGGAATTGCTTGTTCTGTTTCCGGTTCCTGTTCTGGCTCCGGCTCTTCTGTTTCCTGCCGGACCGGGGGCTGTTCTTCTTCGGCCGGCTGCCGGGGAGCCTCTCTGTTTAAAGTAAAAAAAATAGCCACCCCGATAAGCCCAAAAACTACCAGTATAATCAAATATTTTAAATAATTTTTAATTTCTTTTCCCTTTCTTAAATAAGATAGTCCCTATATTTTAAAAGAATTTCTTTTTTTATCAAATATTATTTTATATAATTACTGCTGTTTTAAGCTTTTAACAAATAGGATGGAGAAAGTAATGAGCACAACCAGCACCGAAAAATTTTTTGTTTTTATGGGACCGGATGAAAAACTGATACAGGCAGTGCCCGGCGTACTCAACAATATCACTGGAGGAAAACTGGTTTTAACTGACAAAAAGCTGTTCTTCAGCTTTATTTCCAATATATCTGTAGACAAACAGTTTATAGCTACCTACCCCTACATAATGGAGGCCAACTTAAAGGAAGGCATCCTTTATTCTGCCATCACTGTTTCCAGCAAGAAAGATACCTTCACCATCTCCAAGATGAACAAGAAGGAAGCTAAAAAACTGTACAGTCAGCTAAAAACCATAGCAGATAAAAACAAGTAATCCTTATTTATAAGATTGGGCCAGCTGTATGCCCGGATCATTTAATTTGATCCACACATCCTGCGTGCCAAAATCCTTAGCTTCCTGTTTGGAATCAAAGTATATATCAATCCTGTTTCCCTTAATCTTTCCTCCGGTGTCTTCCGCAACAAAGGTTCCCAGTCCCTTTATCTCCAGTTCTGTACCCAGGGGTATAATATCCGGGTCTACAGCGATAATACCCTCTTCTACCTGGGTACCGGTAGCAGTAGTGGAATTGGTGCCCTGGCCGGGATCATTGGCACTATAACCGGTAGCCACAAAATAGAACCACTCCACATTTTTTTCTATCTCCACTATCACCGGCTCTTTTTCAACTTCGGTCTTTACTACTACCTCTTTTTTGTTTTTTAAAAATAAAGCGTCTGCAATGTATTCCGGGGTCACTATAGACAACACCGCCACAAAGCTGAAAAAGGCTATCAGTGTCCAGAACAATATATTTATAGTTATGTTATACTTCTTCATTATCATCCTTAAGTCATTTACAAAATCAAGCAAAAACTGCTTTTTTATCTTCAAGTTTAGCGATTATAGCTTCAAAAACTTAGATGTCAAGGCTCAGAAAATTAAAAATACTATACATATGTATAGTTATAAGCTATAATAATGGCCAAGGTGAAAACATGAAAAAGCTTACCGTCAAACAACAACAGGTACTCAAAAACATAAGCCAGTTTATATCGGAAAAGGGCTATCCCCCTACCATAAGGGAGCTGGCCCGGCGCCTGGGCTTTGCCTCCCCCAAAGCAGTAAGCGACCACCTGGCAGCACTGCAAAAGAAGGGTTATATAGATAAAGAGCCCCTGGCCAGATCCATAAGGATTACCGGTAAGGGCGGACTGGACCCTTCCCTAAAAAGACTCCAGGTACCGCTGATAGGAAACATAGCCGCAGGATCTCCCATGCTGGCAGAACAGAATATAGAAACCTACATCAGCATACCCGATGATCCCGGGGGAAGGAAAATTGACTTCGCCTTAAGGGTAAAGGGTGACAGTATGACCGGAGATCACATACTGGATGGGGACATAATACTGGCCCGGTCACAGCCAACAGCCGAAAACGGGGATATAGTAGTGGCCCTTATAGGCGATGAAGCCACTGTAAAAAGATTTTATCTAACCGGCCAGTACCTTGAGCTCAGGCCTTCCAACCCCTCCTATAAGCCTATCCGGGCTGACGGGGACATTACCATACAGGGAAAAGTGCTTTCTGTCTACCGGATGCTCTAAGGGGGTTTTATGTTCTGCCATCTTCACCTTCACAGTCAGTACAGCATCCTCGAATCCAGTATCGCCATAGAGGATCTGGTGCAGGCTGCCTGCAGGCACCAGATGGAGGCGGTGGCCCTTACCGACAGAAATGTAATGCATGGAGCCATAGAATTTTACAGCCGGGCCCGCAGGGCAGGGTTAAACCCCATACTAGGGTGCCAGGTATATGTTAGGACAGAAGGTGTATGGAGCCTGGTTCTGCTGTGTAAAAATGAGGCCGGCTACCGTAACCTGTGCCGCCTGGTAAGCCGGGCCCATACCCAGAAAAAGGAGCCGGTTCCCTGTCTGGATCCAGAGCTAATAAGAGCGAACTCATCCCACCTTTTTGCTCTTGGCCCGGTCAGGCAGGGCCAGATATCGGTATTGCTCAAGCAGGGCCAGGACAGCCAGGCCCGGAAAGCACTGCAGTTTTACCGGGAACTGTTTGGCTCCAGTTTCTATCTGGAAGTTCAGAGATATCCTGCCGGCTGCATGCAGGCCGGATGTTCGGAGGCCATAATCAATTTTGGCCTAAAAAACAAAGTGGAACTGGTAGCCACCAATGATGTGCATTACCTGAAGCAGGGTAACTACTCCGACTACCAGGCCATGTACAGGTTAAAATCCATGTCTACCAGAATCGACCCCTACCTTGGGCCGGTAGAAGGAGACCAGCACTATTTTAAGACCGCCGGCCAGATGCAGAGCCTGTTTGCAGACCTGCCCTCAGCCATATCCAATACCCGGGCCATAGCCGGAAGCTGTAAACTTGACCTTAAACTGGGCAGCCTGGATCTGCCCCGGTTCAAGCCTCCCTACCCCTGCAGCCAGGCAGACTACCTTAAAAAACTCTGCTGCCGGGGACTGGAAAAAAGATACAGGCAGCCGCAGGCCTCACTGTACCGCCGGCTGAACTATGAGCTGGATACCGTATCTGATATGGGCTACAGCGGCTACTTTCTTGTAGTCTGGGACATAGCCAGGTTTGCCCGCCGCAACCACATACCCATATGCGGCAAGGGGTCTGCTGCCGGTAGCCTGGTTTCCTATGTGCTGGGCATTTCCGATGTAGACCCGGTAAAAAATAATCTCTACTTTGAACGGTTCTTAAACCGCCAGAGAAAGCAGCCCCCGGATGTGGATATGGATATTGCCCATAAAGACAGGGAAAAAGTAATAGAGTACCTGCAGTCCAGGTATGGTACCAAAAAGGTAGGCCGGGTCTGTACCTTTGCTACCATAAGGCCCCGGGCGGCAGTAAGGGAAACCTCCAGAATGCTTAATTACAGCAAACAGGAAACAGACCAGCTGCTGCTGGACTTAAGGTATGAAAAAAACCACACTGAAACCGGCTACCGGGAACTGTCCCTGCTGTCCTCCAAGATATCCAGCCGCATCAGGCATCTATCCACCCATCCTTCAGCAGTTATAGTATCCAACCAGGACCTGGAAGAAAAAGTGCCCATGATACTTTCTGCCGAAGGAAAGCTTATGAGCCAGTATGACATGGACAGCATAGAAGCACTGGGAATATTAAAGATAGACCTCATAAACTCCCTGAGCCTTACCCTTATACAGCAGGTAACCGCCATGCTGAAAACCGAAAACCACAACCTGGACCCAAACAACATACCCGGAGATGATCCCCGGGTTTTTAACCTGATGGCCAGAGGGGCCACCCTGGGGGTATTTCAGCTGGAAAGTACCGGCATCAGGAGCCTGATGCGGAAATTAAAGCCGGCCAGCATCCAGGATATAGCCCTGCTGCTGTCCCTTTACCGGCCCGGTCCCCGGCAATCGGGCATGGTAAAGGATCTTATCCAGAGAAAGTTTGGCCGGCAGAAGGTTACCTACCTTCACCCTGACCTTAAACCCATACTGGCTGAAACCTGCGGGATAATAGTCTATCAGGAACAGGTTTTAAGAATTGCCCGCAAGATAGCCGGTTCCTCTTTCAGCCAGGCAGACCTTTTAAGGAGGGCCATAACCAAAAGGTCAAAAAGCAGGATGCAGCTTCTAAAGCAAACCTTTTTAAACGGAGCCGTAAACAGGGGTTATTCACCCGGAACAGCCGGGCAGATCTTTGGCTATATATCCAAGTTTGCCAGCTACGGTTTCCTTAAAGCCCATGCTGCCGCCTATGCCCGGCTAAGCTATGCAACCTGTTACCTTAAGGCCTATTATCCTGCCCATTTTCTAGCCGTAATCCTCTCCAATGGATCCGGCTACTACCCGGCAGCCCAGTATGTGCAGGAAGCAAGGAGATTAGGGATAACCATACAGCCTCCCTGCATAAACGGCAACGGCTTACGGTTTATACCCTGCAAGAAAGGCAGGTCCATAAGGGTTCCCCTTATAACCGTAAAGGGACTGGGCCCGGTTACTGTAAACCATATAATAGAAGAAAGAAAAGCCGGAGGAGCTTTTGAAAATTTTACCGACTTTTGCCAGAGATGTCTGGAGCAGGGCAAAATAAGCAAAGCGGCAGTCCAGAACCTTATAAAAGCAGGGGCTTTTGATTTTGCCGCTTCCAACCGAAAAAGACTCCTGTTATACTTCTGGCAGAAGCAGAAAAAAGAAGGGCAGGATATGGGCCTGGGCCTGATAACCGACTTTTGCCTGGAAGAAAAAATCAAAATAGAAACAGAGCTTCTGGGATTTGCCGCTGCTGCCAGCCCCCTTGCCTGCTACCGGCAGCAAATGGAAAAACTGAACACTGTCGACAGCAGCAAATTTCACCATGGAAGCCAGGTTGCTGCTGCAGGAATGGTAATAAACAGAAGGATAGAAAGAACAAAGAATGGTGAGGATATGCTTTTCTGCACCCTGGAAGATGAAGGGGGCATGTATGAAGTCCTGTTCTTCCCCCCGGCTTATCGCCAGTACAAAAGAACTGTTACCGGCCATCCGGCACTTGTGGTAAAAGGCAGAGTAAACTACAGGGACGGCAGCCTTACGGTTATAGGGTATAAAGCCTGGAGCCTGGAAAACCTGGAAAAGGCCGGTCAAAATTTAAAAGATAACCATATTAGAAATCAGCTGCTGGCAGAAGCTAAACCGTTATGGCCAAACCGACTAAAATAATACATATAGATATGGATGCCTTCTTTGCCCAGATTGAGCAAAGAGACCATCCCCGGTACAAAAATGCCCCCCTTATAGTGGGAAGCCCGGTTAACCGGGGGGTTATATCTTCCGCTTCCTATGAAGCCAGGAAATACGGCCTTTATGCCGGCATGCCCATATCCCAGGCCAAACGGCTCTGTCCCCGGGGAGTATACTTGCCGGTGGACATGGAAAAATACCTGGCCGAATCGGAGGTTATAAGGGACATATTTTTCCAGTTTACTCCCCTGGTGGAAATGATAGGTTCAGATGAAGGCTTTATGGATGTAACCGGCTGCCAGAAACTGTTTGGTGAAGCGGTAGAGATAGCCAAAAAGATAAAGGGCAAAATTTATGAGCAGACCAATCTTACCTCCTCGGCGGGAGTGGCCTGCAACAAATTCTTTGCCAAGCTGGCCTCGGGCCTGGACAAGCCCAACGGCCTTACCGTATTTGAAGACTGGAAAAAGGTAAGGGACAAAATAAGGGAGCTTCCCGTATCCTATATCTGGGGAGCGGGCAGAGTGGCCCAAAAAAACCTTAACAGCATGGGAATAAATACCATCGGACAACTGGCTGATACTCCGGAAGATATACTGCAGTCCAAATTCGGCCAACTGGGAAAAATCATGCACCAGCTGGCCAACGGCATAGACAACCGCCCGGTAGTTCCCAACCAGGAACCCAAATCCATAGGCAGGGAAACCACCTACAGCCAGGATGTGGGTGACCTGGCAGTACTCCGTTCCACCCTTCTGGCTCTGGCCCAGAAAGTAGCCCACAACCTCAACCATAAACAGTACAAGGCAAAAACCCTGACCCTGAAGCTAAGGTTTGCTGATTTTAAGACCATAACCAGAAGCATCACATTAAGCCATTACACCTCGGATATCATGGAGATACACCGGGCATCGACCGCAGTGCTGGCCAAAACTGATATCCATAAAAAAAAGATAAGGCTTATCGGCATATCTGCCAGCAACTTAAAGCCTGCCTGCATGCTGGCCACCCTGTTTGAACAGCCGCAGCACCAGCGGGGCCAGAATATCACCGATGCCATAGAAAAAATTTCAGACAGATTCGGGCCGGACAAGATAACCCTGGCCCAAATTATGGATAAGCCCGGTTAAATTTTACCCAGTACCAGAAGCTGGTCCGGTTCCAGCAGGGAAACTGCAGCATGCTTGCCTATAATTTCCACCTTTATTATCTTCTCCGGTTTTTCCAGATCTACTTCCCCCGCATCCACTACATCCGTCAGCTTGATAATCAGCTCATGGTCATCATGCTGGTGATAATGCCTCCGGGTAAGATCCAGTTTCCATTTATCATTTTCCCCTATACCGGCAGCCACAGAACTTACCGCTGCCCGCATATCTTTAACCTCTGAAGTTATCCATTTATCCACCGGCACATAATGGAAGGTCCAGTTAAAGATATCCTTATTCTCCAGACATAAATTTCTAAGCTCTTTTACTGCTGTTTTGGGATCATCAACATCCAGCAAAAACACTCCGCCGTACTCGGACTCCAGAAACTCATGCTTTACCCCGATTTCACTGAATACTGCTTCCACCGATTGCCTGGCTACATCTTCATGAACAGGATCATAACTTATAATCAAGCTTACACCCATTTCCATTCCCCCCTTAATAATTTATGGTCACATCTAAATTATATTACCTGTACAAAAAAATTAAAGGTAAAATAATAACTATGTATTGTTTTATGCCTGTTGTATCATAAGGATATGATCCCGTTTTCCAAAAAGCTGGTAAAGTCAATAATTATAATAGCTTGCCTGTTAGGCCTGTCCCTTGCGGGAGCTGCCCCGCCTCCAATTAACACCAATACCGGTTTCAACTCTGGCCACAGTAAGATGATTGTCTATCCCTACCTGAGCCCCGAAGATTACCAGTTTAAGATAACCCCTGGAAACCAGAAGGGAATATACCTTACCGGTTACAGCATGGCCAGCAGGGATAAACGCCAGCAAAGTTATGAACTCATAGACCAAACCGAGCTTAATGCCATAGTATTTAATGCCAAGGACGACAGCGGACACATAGATTATGATACCCGTAACAGCATGGCCAGACAAATAGGAGCAGATCTGGGCCTGTACAGCCTGAAACAGGTAATAGGGGAAATGGACCGCAAGAATATTTACAGCATTGCCCGGGTAGTCTTATTCAAAGATCCGGTACTGGCCCAGTCCATGCCTGAGCTGGCCATAATAGACTCCAGGACCAACCAGCCCCTGAATTCAGAGGGCTCCTACTGGCCGGACTTATATAGCCCCCGGGTATGGCAGTATAATATTGATATTGCCATAGAGCTGGCTGAGGCCGGAGTAGACGAAATCCAATTTGACTATATCCGGGCGCCGGCCAGAGGAAATGTCAGCTATGCTCTCTATACCCATAACCTTAATCAGCAGACCAAAGTTGAAGCCATAACCGGTTTCCTGGAGCAGGTAAGAGAGCAGACAGAAAAATACGATGTAAAAATATCGGCAGATGTATTTGGCTTTACCCTGCTAAAAACCGACGACCAGGGAATAGGCCAGCAGCTGGAAGCCATACTTCCCTACCTGGATTATCTTTACCCCATGCCCTATCCATCACATTATCCTCCCTATTTTATGGGATTTCCCCTTCCCGAAGCCGAGCCCTACCAGGTGATTAGCTACACCCTGGAGAAAGGGCTGGACCGCTCCAATAATCAGGATTGCCTTATAATACCCTGGATACAGGCTTTTGGCCTGTACATGGACTACACCCCCTACCATATAATGCAGCAGATAGAAGCTTCCAGGGACCTGGGTATAGAAGGATATCTTTGCTGGAATGCCCGCAACAACTACAGCCTGGTACAGCAGGCCTTAAACTCACAGCCCTGAATTACAGGTAATCTAAAATATATTGAAGCCTTTCTTCATCAAAAGCAGCAACCGTATGCAGATCATGGCCATAAAAAGGCATAACTTTCATGATTTTTTACACTGCAGCTGGTTGTATACAACCAAAATGGTAGAAGGAAGACAGACCAGATCCCTGGCAGCCAGGTGTACCACCTGGCCTTTACCCCGCTGGCCAGATTAAGGTTGTCAAAATAGCCTGAAGACCTGAATACCTGCTACTCTCTTTCATAAAAACCTCTGGATAACCTGGGCAACTTTCTAAACCGATAAAAAAATCTCGAACCGGTCGGATGTTGCCTTGCAAATGGGGCATACCCGGGGAGGATTTTCCTTGGCACAAAGGTACCCACAGACCCGGCAACGGTATACCGGAAGGCTTACCGTAAACCCGGCTTTACCATTAGAGCCTTTACTTGCAGTCCCCCTTCTTTCCGGTATGGAAGTAAGCTCTTTTTTACCGCTGGCAATATCACTGTCCACATACAGCCCGCAGTAACAGGCTCCATATTCAGCCAGATCCTGGTCCCGGTAGTCACAGGGACATATTATATCCCTGTCTTTTTCCCTTACTCCCTCTGACAGCCGGCAGGGACAGGACTGATAGCCATATCGCTCCTGGTTATCTAAAAGGCCCTCCATTAAAGTAAGGACCAAATCCTGGTCAGGGTTAAGAATGTAGCCTGCTTCCCGGGCTTCCCTCTTCTTTTGGTCATAAAGTTCCTGGGCCTTCATGCTAAATCTCCAGCTTTTCTTTTATTTTGCCCTGGTCAAAACCAACTATACAGTCACTGCCGTCTATTACCATGGTGGGAAATCCGCCGCTGGGATTATGTTCTTTCATCCGGGCCAGCGCTTCTTCCCTGTCCTCTCCCTGAAGCAGATCAACATCTATATAGTTGTAGGCTACTCCCATGTCCTGGAGCAAATTCTTGGTTTTCCTGCACCAGCCGCAGGTGCTGAGCGTATATATCATAATATCTTTCTTATGTTCACCCTCTACTTTTTTTGCTTCTAATGCCACTAGGACCTCCTTATTGTTTAAAAAAAGTTCTAATTTTATCCATAACCAGATCTATATCTTGTTTACTTATCCAGTAATGGGTAACCAGTCTGAAAAATCCATTCATAACCGGATTTATTTTTATCCCCTGGCCGGCCAGCCAGTCTACAAATTCCTGTTGCCTGAAACCCTCTGTTGTCACTTTAAAGAACACCATATTTATATCCAGTCTATCCTGTTCCACCTCTATTCCCTCTATCTGTTCCAGCCGTTCTGCCAGATATCCGGCATGTTCATGATCCTCGGAAAGCCTGGCCGCCATATCCCTTAATGCCACCAGTCCGCATGCGGCTAGATAACCAGCCTGCCGCATGCCTCCCCCCATAAGTTTTCTGTATTTACGGGCTTTGGCAATAAACTTACTGCTGCCGCAGACCATTGAACCTACCGGGCAGCACAAACCCTTGGACAGGCAGAACATAACCGAGTCACTGTAAGCAGCAATTTCTTCAGCCTTAACCCCCAGACTTACAGCAGCATTAAATATCCTGGCCCCGTCCAGATGCAAAGGTATACTGTGCCTGCTGGCCAGACGGTAGAGATCTTTCATCTCATCCAGGGACAGTACCGTTCCGTCGGAATGAGCATTTTCATTACATATCAGCCCCGTATCCGGATGGTGCAGGTCTTCCTCCCTGATTAAGGATTCAACCTGGCTGGTCTGTACATGTCCCCACCGGTCATCTACCAGCATCAGCTGCACATTGGAAAGAAAGGCAGCCGCACCTGCTTCATGCTGCACAATGTGGTTGGAGCGAGCAATAATAACTTCATTTCCCCTGCGGGTATGGGTAAGTAAACACAATTGGTTGCCGAAAGTTCCTGAAGGAACAAACAGGGCTGCCTGTTTGCCCATCAAATCTGCTGAGACCTCTTCCAGCTGATTAACCGTAGGGTCGTCAGCATAGACATCATCCCCTACCCTGGCATGGGCCATGGCTTTTATCATATCCGTTGTAGGATGAGTAACCGTATCACTTCTTAAATCAATACAATCCATTTAAAAAACCTAAATATTCTTATTGCTATAAATAATACAGGACAATAAACAATAGATAAAATAAAAATTATTTTATCTATTAATACTAATTACTATCTACTAATTTAATTTAACTTAATTGCCATATATGATAATATTATATTAATATATTTAAACGCTTTAGGAGTAAAGATGAAGACAGAAAATGTTTCCATAAAGATAGGCGGGGAAGCAGGCTATGGGATAATGTCTACTGGTTTTATGCTTTCTAAGGTTTTTGCCAAAAAGGGCTATTTTGTCCTGGATACTAATGAATATCCATCACTTATAAAGGGCGGCCACAACACCTATACCATACGGGTAGGTACCAGCCCCATATATTCTATTTCCAAAAGCATTGATATCCTGATAGCCCTGGATAAAAAGACCATTGATATTCACCGGGAAGAAATATCCTATAACAGTCATATTATCTATGATGAACAGGATTACAGTTCCCAGGATATAGGCGGGAAGAGAAAAGACCTTAACTATATGGCGGTCCCCTTTACCAAAATAATAGAAGAAGTAAAGGCTCCCCGGGTTATGAGAAACAATGTTGCACTGGGAGCAGTACTGGCTCTGGTAGGGATAAGTTTTGATCTGCTGGAAACAGCAATAAAGCAGCAGTTTCAGCACAAGGGAGACAAAGTTGTAGAGCTTAATACCCGGGCTGCCGGGCTGGGCTACAAATACATAAAGGAAAAGCTGAACAATTCCACCCCCTATAGTCTGGAAGAAGTTAAACAAAAAAATAAGATGCTGGTAACCGGCAATGATGCTGTGTTTCTGGGTGCGGTAAGATCAGGCTGTAAATTTTATGCAGCCTACCCCATGACCCCATCATCTTCCATACTGCATTCTTTTGCCAGCATAGAAGATGACTATAATATTGTTACCAAACATGCGGAAAGCGAACTGGCAGTGGTTAACATGGCCCTGGGGGCTTCTTTTACCGGAGCCAGGTCTATGCTGGCCACCTCGGGAGGTGGTTTTGCACTGATGAATGAAGGCCTTTCTGCTGCTGCCATGACCGAAACACCCCTGGTAATGGTTTTATCCCAGAGACCTGCGCCGGCCACCGGTCTTCCTACCTGGACCGAACAGGGAGATATGCTGTTTGCAGTACATGCAGCACATGGCGAATTTTTGAGGATAGTCCTGGCCCCCGGAGATCCGGAAGAGTGCTTCTACCTTACCGGAAAAGCATTTAACCTGGCCGATAAATACCAGATACCAGTAATAATACTTCTGGATAAACACCTCTCGGAAAGCCATTTTTCCTATGAAAAATTTGATTCCTCAAAAATCAAGGTAGATCGGGGAAAACTGATTTCAGAACCCATAAAGGAAGGCAAAGACTACAAAAGATATGAGATAAATTCCAGTGGTGTATCTCCAAGAGTGGTATGCGGCACCCCTGGGGGCGTACATATTGCCAATACTGACGAACACGACCAGCATGGCTTCTCCAATGAAGATGCCAATAACCGTAAGGAAATGATGGACAAAAGATTCGATAAAATTAAAGAGCTGGTAAAAGATATTGACCCTCCCAGGGTTTACGGACCCCCGGAAGCTGAAATAACCTGCTGGAGCTGGGGATCCTGCAAGGGTCCCATTCTGGAAGCCATGAAGACACTTAACCGGGACCAGAAAAAAGTAAACCTGGTACACTTTAACTACCTCTACCCCTTCCTGGTAGACCCGGTAGTTAAACTGATGAAGGACAGCAACCGTAATGTAATAATTGAAAACAACAAAACCTCCCAGCTGGGCAAACTATTGATGCTGAATACCGGAACCAAGATTAACAACCGGATACTGAAATACAATGGGAGACAGTTTCTGCCGGAAGAAATTATTTCGGGCATAGAACAACTATAAGGGAGCAAAAGTTATGAATAAAAAAGAAACAGAACTAAAACCCGAGGACTTTAACACCCATATTAGGCCCACCTGGTGCCTGGGATGCGGAAACTACGGTATATGGAATGCAATGAAACGTGCCCTGGTAACCCTGGGCTTAAAAAACCACCAGGTTCTGGCGGTATACGGCATTGGCTGTTCGGGAAACGGTACCAATTTTACCAAAACTTATGCCTTCCATTCCCTGCATGGCCGCTCACTTCCGGTAGCTACCGGCGCCAAGCTGGCCAACCACAAGCTTAATGTAATAGTTATGGCTGGTGACGGCGATGGAGCAGGAATTGGCGGAAATCATTTCATGCATACCTGCAGGCGAAATATTGATATCACTTTCATTATGCATGATAACCGGATTTACGGCCTGACTACCGGGCAGGCATCGCCTACCTCTGACCAGGGGTTTAAAAGCAAATCAACCCCCAAGGGAGTACTGGAGGAACCGGTAAACCCCATAGCCCTAGCCTTAAGCTCGGGAGCTACTTTTGTAGCCAGGGGTTTTTCCGGTCAGGTAAAACACCTGTCAGGGCTTATGGTTGAAGCCATAAAGCACAATGGCTTTTCTTTCGTGGATGTCCTGCAGCCCTGTGTTACTTTTAATAAGAAAAATACTTATGAATGGTACAGAGACCGGGTATACAAGCTGGAGGATGAACCGGATTACAAAAGTGATGATTTGATGCAGGCTTTTGAAAAATCACAGCAAAAAGATAAGATCCCCATAGGCATATTCTACAAAATAGACAAACCTACCTATGAAGACGGCCTGAAACAGATAGAGAGAAAACCTCTGGTAGACCATGTAATAAGTGATGTTGATATAAATAAACTGCTGAATGAATATTTTTAATATATAGTAAGTAAAGTTATAAGGGCAATGTTTTAGCATTTCCCTTATTGTGAGGTTGCTGTTTACTTATACAGCTTTTCGAGCCTATGTATAATAATCTTCTTCTTCTAAAGCATTTACCTTTAAATCATTCAGATTTTCATTAATTGATTTCAGTACCTCCAAAATTTCATCCAGCTTTTCCTGTAATTGTACATTCACCT
>JAIOXO010000018.1 GCA_022396035.1 Actinomycetes bacterium
GCCGGCGTTCCTTACTCATGCCGCTCATGCGGTATCCATCCTCATTTTTAACTTCAAAGTACAGCGTGGTCACGTCATAGAGTAGAAGCGAGAGTGCGCCTTTGTCCATGCTCCTAAAACATGCATCGCTTAAGATACTGCGATAATCATTTTCCCCGGCCTTTTTTAGTGTCCTGTGTATTTTGGAATTTGATGGGGCATCCAGTCCCAGTTCACTTAAGACACGTATCGTGTCCAACTTAGATGTCGGCTCAATGATACGCGCCAGCACAAGCTGTTTGAAAACCTCGTCCCCAAGACTACCAAATCCGATATCGTAATATACTTTGGACAGCGCATCCCATAAGACGGCCGAGTATGTGCTCTCCAGCGCCATACCGGTGCCTGCTTTATAGCTGTCGCCAAAATCCATCGACATCTGCCCTTTGCAAATGATATCTCTTGCGACCGCTCTTAGCTCGGCGATCTCTATATCATTGTGAGCGGTTCCGACATGGATAGTCTTTTTCACGCTGCGCCCGTTTTTGAACACTGCCTGTATAACCGTTGCGCCGTTGCGCGCCTTATATTGTTTAATGAAGGCTGACATGGCTTCATTATATAGCGGAATCGTCAATTCAGGTACCAATCAGGAACCACATTTTATGTATTTTTTACAATGAAAAGCCCCATTTAATCAGGTTTTTACAGTTTGAGTACATGAAAAATCGGATTAAGCGGTCAAGTCAGGGGAAAATGCCTGAACTAAATGTCTTTGCCCAGAGTAGATTTAGCCAGAGAAGCATGTTTTACCCCTTTTACAGCCTTAAGTTTTGCCTCCAGCTGATACACCTGCCTCATTTTACCCTTTACTATTATAACCTCCATACACATCCTCTGGTCCATATGGATATGCTGGCTGGATATTATAATTTCCTGGTGATGATGCTGAATATGCACCAGGTTATCCATTAGTTCTTTCTGGTGATGGTCATAAACCATAATAATGGCTCCAGCCACTATTTCATTGCTCCTTACCCACTGGTTCTCCACTAATTCTTTTCTCACCAGATCCCTTATAGCCTGGGACCGGTTCTGGTAACCACTGGACTCCAGATACCGGTCAAACCTTTCCAGCAAATTCTGCTCTATAGATACCCCAAACCTTTTCAGCTTATCCATAATATTCCTCTTATTTTAATTATTTATTTAACATTGCATACAGGCTTATATCCCGGCCATAGTCAAACTCTTTTTTACCCGAAGGCCCCAGCAATCTTATTTTTGAGTACCCCTGGTTACGGGCCATTCTTAAAAAAAGATTTTTTTTAAGAGTGCACATCCAGGAACTGTTTACCCCAAACTGGGCCACTTCCTTCTGGGGCCCGATTTCAGTTATTATAAAATCTGCCCTGGTCTTAATCCTGCCATATTCAAAGTGTTTCAAAAATATATACTGGTTCTTTCCCTCCATTACCACTTTGGGCTGGTAGTAGCAGTTTTCTTCTATAATGCTCTTATTGAAATTTAAAAACTGAAACAGGGCTACCCCTCCCTTTGCCAGCTTATTGCGGCAATGTTTGAGGGCCAGTTTAACCTTCCTGCGGCTTCCCAGAAGGGGCAGGGTATTACCCAGGCTCATGATTAAACCAAAATCCTGCATATCCATATTGTTTAAATCCTCAAACCCTCCCACTCTTAAACATACATTGCCGGCTTTAATAACATTCTTTCTGGCATACTCTATGGTATCCGGCAAGGGGTCAATACCTGTAAGCTGGTCCGCATAACCAGAAAGGGCCTGCAGGTGGTGGGCGGTGCCGCACCCAATATCCAGTACCCTGCTTACATCATACTCCTCTATTATTCCCGCCAGCAGTTCAACCTCCCTGTCCAGCCTGGCCTTCCAGTTTATCTGGAGGTCATAGAGCCGTGGGTCATATCTAAAATTCTTCAATTTATCTACTTTCTTCCATACAGATCAACTTGTTATCAGAAAATTGCTCCGCTGCCTCTTTTACCTCTTCTTTTACTGTAAAATAGATAAAAGACCAGCCTTTTTCAGCCAGCTGGGCCAGTACCTCAAACTGCTGACTGAGCCTGGTTTTATCTGAATAGATAAAAGCGTCATCCAGTATAAAGAAACAAGGCTCCGGCAGTACTTTCTGGGCCAGGGCAACCCTTATAGCCAGGTATAATTGATCATAGGTCCCCCGGCTTAACTGAACCGCATCCAGGATAGACTCATCCCTGTTTACCACTTTTACTCTCTTCTGGGCAGAGTCATAATAGATTCGATTATAGCGCTGTCCGGTAATCTGTTTAAAATAATCAGATGCAGAAAGAGTGCCGAAAATATCAGAAACCTTTAGCTGTTCTTCGCTACTGATTTGCTCAAAAATTGAAATTGCTTTTACTGCTACTTCAAACCGCCTGTCTATATCCTGTATAAATTCTTCCAGAAAAGTCTCTGCCCTTGGAACCTTGGACAGGCTATCCAATTCCAGAATTTGGTCAATATCCAGCTGGTTTAACCTCTTTTGAAAATCCCGCAGCCTTTCCTGGTGATCGGATAATTTTTGCCCTATTTGCTCTAACTGCTCCTCCAGCTGCAATAACTGTTGTTTTTTTTGCTGGTACTGCTCACGGTCTATATCCTGGTCCACCCTGGTAGAGCTGTAATCTTCCGGTCTCCGGTTAAGGGCAAGCTCCTGCATGATTGGAAGTTTTTTTTCAAGTTCATCCATACTCAAATCCGGGTCAGGCTCCATTCCCAGTTCCTTACCCAGCCATAAATAGATCTGTTTGCCTCTGTGCTGAAGATCCTTTTTTTCATCCAGGCATTTGGACAGCCCGGTAATATTTTCTGCTCCCACCTGGTTCAAAATATCAGCCATCTCTTGTTTATGATCAGAAATGAGCTTATTGTTTCTACCTATCTCTTCAATTATTCTCTGCCTCTGCCTGCTTTCCACTTCCAGCTCCTGTTCTAATTTTGTCTTGCTTTCTTCCAAAGATTTTTTCTCGTCCACAAACCTGCTAACAGACGAAGCCACTTCCTTGAGATCATGGGCCTTAAACCCCAGGTTGGCAAATTCATTTAGTAACCCCTCCACCCTGACCTTGTAAGCCCTGAATTTCGACCATCGGTAAAAATAGGGCAAAAAGAAAGCTAAAAACATTACAGAAAAGGACAGGCTTAACCACAGATAAGTTAAATTTTGGTGCAGGGCCAGCGGTACAATGCTCAAGCCGGCCAGCAACAACAGAGCAAAGGACACCCACATAAGCAGTCTGGCCGGGCTGACCTGCTTCTGCTTCTGCAGCCCGGTCAACTCCTGTTTTAAATTATCCACCACTGACCATTTATCAGCATACGGCTTAACTTTTCCTTCAACATCTGCTTTTTTACCCTTTATATCTGTTATCGCTCTGCCCAGGGCTTCTGCTTCTGAAGAGCTTGCTTTAATACTGGTTTCGGCTGCATCCATTTCAGACTCAAGCTTTATAAGCCGGTTATAATCCTCATGGCTGTATTTTTTGTATTGCCGGTAATTTTTAACCAGGTCAGACAATTGCTCAAGATTACCTTCTATCTGTTTAAAATCATTATAGGCAAGCTGTTTTTCACTATAGGCTACTGCCTGTTTAGCCTGTTTGAGTTCCTCTGACAGTTTTAGCTTTTGAAGTTCCAGCTCATCCAATTCTTCCTCCCGGGCCCGGGCCATGTAACTATTCAGGTTCCCTGCAAGCTGTTCCGCCCTCTCCCGATTTTCTTTAATATTGCCATACTCTTTACGGTTGGAAAGGCTGCCCTGGTCTGTAAGCCGGCCATACTGCCTGAACATATCCACCATGCTTTCTATTCTTTCCGTCTGCAGGCCAGTAAGCCGGTCGGTAACCGTCCGATAGTATTCTTCTTCCAGGTTTATAGTTAAATCACTGTTTCTTATAGCCAGGATATTTCTGGCATCCTGCGGATTTAAGCCCATATGCTGACTCAAACTCTTATCCGTGCCTATCTTGAGCTGTTGCCCCTGGTAGTCCTCTATTAACAGGTAACCTTCAGGCATGTGGTCTACCCGGTCTATGTTTTCAAAATCCTTTACAGTTTTACCCAGCATAAGTTTAAGCATGGCATCTATGGTCAGGGTTTTGCCGGCCTCATTTGGCCCCCATATAATCTGTATTCCCTTGCCTATATCCATATCCTGGCCGCTTATGGGGCCATACTGGTTTAATACTATCTTTTTTAAAAACAAACCTAATCCATCCTCAATTTGGAGAAATAAAGCCTGCACTGATTATCTATATCTTTTTTTATCTCCTGACTGAAATCAGCCTTCTCAAGCTTCTGTTTAAAATTAATATAAAGGGGATCCGAAAGCACTTCAGATATATCCCGGTAGGTTAAATCAATATCCAGTTTTTCAGAATCATAGCCCTTAATAATATTATCTATTTGTGCTTTGAGTGTTTTCTCCCCCAGAGAAGTAAACCCGTCTATGGCAATGGTTAAATGAGCATACCGGCAGTCATGTTCTCCCAGGGACTGCCTCAATTCTTCCATTACCTTATTTTCTATTTCTGGCTGAAATGAAAAATGCAAAGAATCATAATATTTGCTGTCAATATAAGCCTGGCTTACCTGCCTGCTGTGGGCAGTATCCAAAATCGCCACTGCCCTTTTCCCCTGCTCTTTTTTGGTTACGGACACCGGGCTTCCGGGATAGACAAAGGTACACTTTTCTGAGATTTTTTGCACCATAAAACGACTATGGTAATGGCCGGCCAGGATATAATCAAAATCCAGTTCCGATAATACCCTGGAACTTACCGGAAGGTATTTCTGGGCTTTTTCTTCCCCCAGGTCTTCCTGCTCTATAAAGGGGGCGTCCAGTGAGCAGTGCATCATCAAAATGTTAATTTTATCCGGGCTCCTGCTTTCATTAACCTGGTATAAATACTGATTGAAATCCTGGCGGTAATAAGGTACCGCCACCACTCTTACATGCTCAAAATCAATAATCTCAAAAGGCCTGCTATTGGCTACTTTGATATCATTGCCAAAAAACAGATCCCCTTCAAAGGAGCCGTAATCATGGTTGCCCGGAATTAATATAACCTTGAATTTAAGGTTGGAAAATTTCTGCCTCAGCTGGGGGCGGTAATAATCGCAGTCTGCCTTGCTATCAAAAAAATCTCCGGCTATCAGCACCGCATCTGCCTGTTGCCCGGCGCCCAGCTCCAGTATACGGTCCAAAGCTTCTATCCTCTCCGGATATTTTTGGTTTAAGTGTAAATCTGAACTATGTATTATCTTCAATTTATTCAGAAATGGTAGTTTTAACTTTTTCAGATAAGCAATCATCCAACCAACAGCCATGCCCTGTACAGGTATGTTTTCCAACCGTTTTGCTGCAGGTAAAAATCCTGCTTCTACTGCCGGAACCTACCTTTTCACCGGCAAACCGGCTTTTTCCTGATTTCCGGTTTATAAAGTTGAAATTCATCCCAGTATCCGCTGCCATATTGCCATTAGAATCAGCTGGTGCATTCCAGGGTACATTCATTAAGGGAAAAAATTTCTTTCTACAGGCTACTAAAAAGATGTTGCTAAATTCCGGTGCTGTCTCCATGCCGGCCTGTCCCTCCAGTAATTTTAGAGATAAATAACTGCCTACAGGCGCTTTTTCAAAATACTTTGTTATAGTCTCCAGATAACTCTCTGGCATCTATTCCTCTCTGTTTACTTGTATCCATGTTATATTATAATGGTTAAAAATGCCAAAAAAATTAAGGGGACAAAGTGAAAATTTTAAATAATATAGAACTCAACATCCCGGAAGATGTTGGTAAAGATTTCCTGACCAGGCTAATGGGGGGAAGGCTGAACCAGCTGCTGGAAAACCTGCTGGAACAAAAAAGAGCGCAGTGCATACAGGCCATAGAACCAAAAGCTGCTTATCAGCTGTTTAAAATATCCAAAGTTGAGCAGGACTCAGTTTTTTTTGAATCAGGCAATGTTTTTAACGGACCCAATATCTCCAAGATACTGAAAGGGTCCCGGGCAGCCCTTATATTTATATGCACCCTGGGCAGCAAAGTGGATCAGCTCATAAAAGAAACCAACAAAACTGGAGACACCCTGTCCACCATAGTAATGGATGCGATTACCACCAGCCTGCTTACTCTTTTGGGGGAACATTTTTCATCTATTGCCAAACAGGAAGGACTGCAGCAACCAGACTGGGAATCTACCTGTACCTACTCCCCCGGCCAGTATAAATGGACCATTGAAGAGCAAAAAGAAATTTTTAAAATGGTGGACGGAGAAAAAATAGGAGTTAAACTGAATTCCAGCTTCCTTATGGTTCCCTTTAAATCAATATCCGGGGTTTATGGATTCGGACCCCAGGACCAGATAGATAAAACAAAAGTTGCCTGTGAGCTGTGCCCCAGAGAGGACTGCATATCCAGGCGAAATTAATTTATTTCTTTAATGCCGGTTTATGGGGCACCACATTCTTTAATTCTATCAGACGGTTATGGGGACAGGCTTCTATGCATTCTCCGCACATAATACACTTGGAGAAATCAAATTCAGGTATGCCTTTTTCCCTGTTCCATATAATTGCGTCATGTTCGCAGGCCTTAAAGCATTTTCGACAGTGCAAACACCCTTCATCGCACCTTTCTCTGCCGGGGATATCCTTTAAGGATTCATAGCTGCACCTAAACACTATATTGGAATCAGCAGGAACCAGTTCTATTATCCCTTTAGAACACTGGTTTATACATAAACCGCACCCGGTACATTTATCCGGGTCAACTACCGCCACATTCCTTACTTCATCTATGGTGATGGCATCCTGGGGACAAACCACAGCACAATCCCCGAACCCCAGGCAGCCATAAGAGCATCTCTTAAAACCACCAACCAGGCTGTTGGCTGCGTCACAAGTTTTAATACCCTCATAATCTCCCAGCGGCACGGTAACTCCATAACAGTGTACCACCGCTTTTTTATTCATCTGTGAAGTATCAATCTCCAGCCCCAGGGCTTCTTCTATACCGGACAGCATGCTCTCATCCTGGAGCACGGTAGCGCAGGGGTTCTTAGTGATAATATCCTTATCTTCTGCTGCTGCCTGAGCATAAGCAAAACACCCCGGATATCCACAGGCCCCACAGTTATATCCAGGCAGATACTGTGCCACCTGTTCGGCCCGTTTCAATGATTCAGGCTCCCTGGGAAGCACCTTGTTAACTATAAAAATAAGTATACCGCTAACCAGGCCTATTGCACTTAATATAATTACAATCCAAATTACACTCATTTTTTAAAAAAACTCCTTATAAAATTTTATACCATACCGCTGAATCCCATGAAAGCCATGGCCAGGAGAGCCGCAGTGATGAAAGCAATGGGCAGCCCCTTCATGGATTCAGGGCTTTCTCCCAGATCCAGTGTCTCCCTGATACCGGACATAATAATCAGAACCAGGCTGAAACCAACTCCAGCTCCCAGAGAACTTATGGTGCTCTGTAACACATTATAGCTTTCCTGGGAGTTAATCAAAGCTATACCCAGTACAGCACAGTTGGTGGTTATGAGGGGCAGGTATATACCCAGCGCATTATAAAGGATTATATTGGTTCTCCTTATGGTCAGCTCCACTATCTGAACCAGAGAAGCAATAACCAGGATATAAAGCACAATCCTCATAAACTCTACATGGAAAGGTACCAGAAGGTAGTTGTAAATAACAGTAGTAGAAACAGAGGCCAGAAGCATTACAAAAGTAACCGCAATACCCATGCTTATGGCATTGGATAACTTTTTGGATACTCCAAAAAACGGACATAACCCTAAAAACTTGGCCAGTACCATGTTGTTAACTATGGCCATAGCTATAAAAATGGAAAATAAATTATTCATTATCCAACACTCCTATCCATCTAAATACTGCCAGCAGAGCGCCGATTACCAGAAAAGCTCCCGGGGGTGACACGAAGAAACCCAGGGGACTGGTGGATAATATCGGTATCCTGAACAGCTGAAAACCAAATACGGCCAGGCCTCCTGTACCCAGTATCTCCCTGAACAAAGCAATAAGTATCAGGGCCAGGGTAAAGCCTAAACCTATTCCAAAAGCATCAGCAATAGACATCACTATGCCGTTCTTGGAAGCAAACACCTCTGCCCTGCCCAGTATAATGCAATTGACCACAATCAGGGATAAATAAATCCCCAGAGATTCATATAGCGGAGGGATATATGCCTCAAATAACAGGCTCAATATGGTTACAAAAGTAGCTATAATAACTATAAATATAGGAATCCTTACCAGATCTGGTATGGCATTTCTAAGCAGAGATATAATTATATTGGCCCCCAGCAATACAAATATAACTCCCGCTCCCATGCCCAGAGCATTATCTATGGTTCCGGTTACCGCCAGGGTAGGACACAATCCCAAAGCAAGCACAAATACAGGGTTAGAGAGTACTATCCCCTTGGCAAACTCTTTCCAGAACCCTGAACCTTTTTTGGTCTCCGGAACGCATTTCCCGCAGCTGCTGCATCCATTTATTTCATCATTCATTGCCGGTTATCCTTACTTTAAAACCTTTATCTTTTCTTCCATAGTTTGTTTTATGGCAGAAGTCACTGCTTCCGAGCTAATAGTTGCTCCTGAAATAGCATCAATTTCTCCGCCTGCCGAAGACAGCCCAACCTCCTGGGCTGACAGACCTTCAAACTGCCCGGTAAAAGCATCCCCGGTTACCCTGCTTCCCAGGCCCGGGGTTTCGGTATGGCTTACAATGCTTACATCCTTTATATTCAAATCAGCATCCAGCCCCACCATTATACTTATCTCGCCGCCATAACCGTTGCCGCTGGCCAGAAAAGCGTAGCCTATCTCCTCCTGTCCATCCAGCACGGTATAAATCTCCTGTTCATAATTGAAATCAGTCATCTGGGGATAAATTTGTTCCAGCATTTCTATTATTTCTGCATTTTTCCTGGCTTCCACAACCGGCGAAGTCATGCTGTTTAACACCATAAGCAAGGTGACTGAAACCAGTACCACCACCGTTAATAGAATTATGGGATATGCTTTTGTCTCCTTAAATTTCTCAAGCATTTCTCTAAGCTGCTTCCTTTTTTTGAAAGCCGAACGGCTTCCTCTTTAAATATTTATCTATAAGTGGCGTAAAGGCATTCATTATTAATATAGAGTACGCTACTCCCTCGGGTAAAGCCCCGAACCTTCTTATCAAAACGGTAAGCAGGCCCAAACCTACCCCAAATATTATCTTGCCATTGGAGGTGGTGGGAGAAGTAACATAATCGGTTGCCATAAAAAAGGCACCTATCATAAGTCCGCCTGCCAGTATACTGAACAATGGATCACTGCCAAAAACATAACTTAACAGGGCCACAGTCCCAATATAGAAAACTGGAATTCGCCATTCTATAATCCTGAAGGCAAGAAGAAATATGCCTCCCAATATTATAAGCAGTGCCGATGTTTCACCGATAGAGCCGCCGGTATTTCCAATAAACATATCCCAGTACAGGCTGGCCTTGCTGCCTTCATGGGCAAAACTCTGGCCCAGGGGGGTTGCGGTAGTAACCGCATCAGCATTAAAACCACTGGGAGCCACCCAGGTAGTCATTTGCTGGGGAAAAGAAACCGCAAGGAATGCCCTGCCCCCCAGAGCAGGATTAAATATATTATGTCCCAGCCCGCCAAAGGCTTCTTTTACCACAGCAATAGCAAATATAGCTCCTACTACCACCATCCATATGGGCATTCTGGGAGGTAAAACCAGGGCAAACAGAATGCCGGTAATAACCGCGCTTCCATCATTTACAAACTGCTTTTTACGAAACTTCTTTATTGCCAGCTCGGTTAAAAAACAGGTAATAACACTGGCTAAAATTATATAAACAGCAGATAAGCCGAAAAAGTAAATTCCAGCCCCCATGGGAAGCAGTAGAGCTATAACCACCATATACATAAGTTTAGTAGTGGAAAAGCCTTTCCACAGGTGAGGTGAGTGCGATATCAGTATTTTATCTTTGTCTATATCCATATTCTTGTTCCTAGATTTTATAAGTATAAATTAAACTTTTTTTTAGTTCAAATTTTATTTTTTATCTGCAATCTTCTTCTTGCCAGTTTTAATATAGCCCACAATAGGTATATTGGCAGGACATACATAGGCACAGGAACCGCATTCTATGCAATTTGATATATAATACTGCTTGCACTCCTCATGCCTTCCTTTTTTAACATACTTGGGATACATCAGCGGCATCAAATCCATGGGACAGGCAGCCACACAGCGGGCGCATTTTATACAATTCTGTTCCCGGCCCGCCTTTCCCTGCTTTATGAGCACACAGTTAAGGCCTTTGGTAACCGGATAACCGGTATCATTAATAGCTACACCCATCATGGGCCCTCCCAGTATAACATGATACTTATCCCTGTCCTGCAGTACACAATAATCAACCAGTTCCGAAACAGGGGTGCCTATCCTGGCTAAAAGATTCTTGGGTTTCTGGAAAGCTCCGGTAACAGTTATTATTTTCTCTACCAGCGGCTTGCCTTCCAGAACTGCCTCTGCTACTGATTTACAGGTAGCCACATTATTGACTACCACCCCCACATCCATGGGCAGACCTCCCATAGGGACCTCACGGCCTACCAAAGATTTTATCAATGTCTTTTCAGCCCCCATGGGGTATCTGGAAGGAAGTGAAACCACATCCACCTTATCCTCCAGGCCCATTTCTACCACCAGCCTGTGCATATACTCTATGGCATCCGGTTTATTATCTTCAATTGCAATATAGAGGTTCTCCGGCTTAAGTACCTGGCTAATTATAAACATACCCAGCAGGATATGCCTTCCAAATTCAAGCATAACCCGGTGATCGCTGGTAATAAAAGGCTCACATTCACAACCGTTTAAAATAAAGGTATCAATCTTTTTTTCCGGTGGAGGTGACAGCTTAACATGGGTGGGGAAAGCTGCGCCTCCCAGCCCTACCAGACCTGCTTCCCTGACCTTGCCCAGAATATCCTTGGCAGGAATTTTTTCGATCATAGCCAGAACCTGCCTTAAGTCATCTATGTCAGCAATTTTCTGTATAACCTCCATATCTATCCATTCATCCTGGCCATCCGATTCAATGGTTAGCGCCTCTACCACTGCGCCGCTTACCGGGTTTAAAACTTGCTTGTTCCTGGATACCTTCCCTGAAACCGGCGCATGTATAGGGGCCGAAACAAACTTGTCAGTATCAGCTATCTTCTGCCCTGTCTTTACTGTATCTCCCCTCTTCACTATAAACTCGCAGGGAGCCCCAATATTTTGCTGTACAGGTATTACAGCTACCTGGGGAAGGGAAATTTTTTCGACCGGTTCTTCTTCAGTTATTTTGTTTTCGGGAAGCTTTACCCCGGCAAAGGCGCTTCTTTTTTTAATTATGCTCATAACTCTATCCAATCTTTAATTTTTAACATACTTAGATAAACCTTCGGACCTGAATATATTTCTATCATTATCAATTATTAGGGCCTCTACCCCATTCAGGCTGTTAACCAGGTCTATACCCTGCTGTGGCCCCAGTACAAAAATGGAGGTAGAAAGGGCATCAGCATCCATACAGCTGGTAGAGATAATAGTGGAACTGATACACTGATTGGCAGAATAACCGCTTCGGGGATCAATCAGATGATGGGCCTCCCGGTCAGGATCAAAATACCTCTCGTAATTACCAGAGGTGGTTACCGCCTGGCCAGAAACCTTGAAAGTTTCAATGCTTTCCTGCTTATTGTCCGGATTCTCTAAGGCTATGGTCCAGAAACTTCCATCCGGCTTCTTACCGGTGGTCATTATATCCCCACCTGCATTTACAAGAGCATACTCAATTCCCTTAGATTTTAATACTCCCATGGCTTTATCCACTGCATAGCCTTTGGCAATTCCCCCCAAGGTAATTTTCATACCTTCTTTTTCAAAACTTATACTATCTGCACCCATTATTATATAGTTAGAACCTACCGCTTCCATGGTCTGGTCTATCTTTTCCTGCTGTACCTGTTCCGTTTCCTTCCACAGTCCTGCTTCCCATAATTCTAATAAGGGTTGTATGGTTATGTCAAAAGCTCCCTGGCTGATCTGGTAATAGTTCTTGGATTCAGTTACCAGTTCTACCAGTACAGGTGAAGGATCTTTTATGAAACCTTCCTCATTTAATATTGAAATTTCACTGGCAGGGTCATAGGTGTTAGCGATACTTTCTATCTGTATCATCTTCTCAAATGCTGCTTCCATGGCATCATCTGCCTGCTGATTATCGGTAGCGTAAACAGTCATGGTCACCACCGTGCCCATTAATTCCCTGCTCTGTTCAAAACGGTCAAAGGTTTTAAGGTTGCAGCCAACAGAAAGGCAAACCAGCATTATTAAAAATAACCAGAAAATAGATTTTAATCTGTTAATAATCAAAGTTCCTGCTCCCGGTAAAACCGGCACCCCAGGCAATGCCGGCCTATTTCTAATCAGCCCCACTAAAGCCCTGGGCCTCTAAACTGCCTGGATGGCCAGGGCTACTGCCTGTTTATGCCAATAGCTGATTCAGATTAATAACAATCCTAGTAATTATAATATAAATAATTAATTACTCAATGAAAAATCAATAGAATCCAGCATTTCTGTATAAATATGGTTCATATCTTCAACATAATATTCTTCTGCCACCCCTGAAAAGATATAAAAGTAATCCCCGCCCTGTTCGAAGTTCAACCTCAACTCCCAGTAGTTTCCATCCGATGAATTATAGGTATATACATAACCGGTATCAGCCGGTTGGCTGGAAGCAAATTCAATGCCGTATTCCTCTGCAATATTTTCAGTGGCCAGTCTTTGGCTGAACTCATCCCATTCTTTTTCAGCAGGAGCTTTATCCTTGTCCATAATCCATACTCCCAGCCTGAGATCCTGGACTGAATCCCGGGGTACAAAATTTATTTGATGGAAATTTTCAGTCTCTGTTTCCTCCGGCTCCAGCCATTGGGGAAGCTGCAGACTCAGGCCATAATCGTCATTCCTGTAAACTTGGTTGGCCTCAAGGTTGTTCTCTACCTCAAATGCTATGCTTCGGTCCAATCTTCCATCCACGTAGATATCTGCCCGGTAGGAGCCGAGTACCAGCCCCTTTCCCGATTCAAGCTTAAACACTCTGTGAGTTCTGTGCCAGTCATTGCCTTCCAGCACCAACTCCGATAAAGCCAGTGACTGATCTTCCCGGAACCACTCCACCCCCAGTTTTGTGCCATCAATTGAATAATTAATATCTAGATAAAGGTATATGTCCTGGCAGTTATGGAATTCTTCGCTGGTACCTGCAGGTTTGCCTTCTTCACTGATTTGGGAAGCAAGGCAAACCTGCAGTATTTTGAGCTGGGGCTGGGTAATATTAAAACTTTTACTATCCACCAGTTCTCTATTATGGAAAAACTCCACACGGTAGGTTCCCGGAACTGCAATAATTCCCTCTTCCGGTGATGCTTTAAGTGAACTGGCAAAATAGCCGCTAACATAATAGTTGGAATTTTCCATATACTGGCCGGAATTAGAAGCCAGAACCTGTCCGCTCTGTTCATTTGTCCATCTAAAGGACCAAAAATGGCTGGAATCAACATTACTTACCTCAATGGTTGCAAATATCTGTACGTCATCTACTTCAAACTCATCTTCTACAGCCAACGGGCGGTAAGTCTGGCTGTCTATCTTTCTGCATACAGCAAGCTCTCCAAATTCTGCGGCAGGGCTGCACCCAGCTGATATCAACAAAAAAAGTAAAATCAGGGAGCCTGCAACTATAAATTTCTTGTTCATAGTTTCTATGGGCTAGGAAGGCTGACCTTCGTGAGGCACGACACATATAAAGGTTATGCCTTCTTCACCTGCTTTAATCTGGTGCAGTTCCGAAGGCTCAACCAGTATACAGTCATCCTTATTTATAGGGGTCACTCCATTTTCCTGAATAACATATCCGCTTCCGTCAATCACATAAATTTCATGCTCCCACTGATGAGTATGCCGGGGACTGTATCCATTGGGTTCTACCTCAAACACCCTCATGGCAAAATTGGGAGCGCCGTCCTTTGCAGTTATCAATGGATAAAACCTGACCCCCCTCATCTTATTATCATTCATTATCTCCGGCTTGAATTCTGATCTTCTTTTGATTTTCATTGCTACCCCTCTTGTGTCTTTATTCTCTGATAATTTATCTTTCGGTTAAAAGTGCCAACTTCTTTAAATACCCAAACCAAAGTAACTATTATGGCTAAAAATTCTGCTACCGGTATGGACAGCCAAACTCCTTTTAAACCCAGTATAAGCGGCAGCCCCAATATAGCCGGTATAAGGAAAAGAAACTGCTTCAGCATGGTAATAATCAAAGCAGGAGCAGGTTTCCCTATGGCCTGGAAAAGGCCTCCCCCTATAATCTGCAGGCCCAAAAATGGTAAAAAAGTCATGGTTATCCTTAGGGGATTAATGCCCATGTTTATCAACAGAGGGCTGTTGCTGAATAATCCCAGCAGCTGCCGTGTAAAAACCAAAACCCCTATGGCGCCTGCCGCTCCAATAGCAGTAACCCAGATAGTGGAAATGGCTAAGACCATCTTTACTCTGGCATGCAGCTGGGCTCCATAATTAAAGCTGGCTATAGTGGAAAAACCCTGATTTATACCGATTATCGGCATTTGAATCAAGCTTAACATCCTGAATCCGATACCCATAACAGCAATATACAGATCATTTCCATAATAGCCAAGTGCACGGTTAAAAATAAGTATTATTACGCTGGACATGGAGGACCTTATAAAAGAAGGAAGGCCCACACCCATGATTTCTTTCATCAGTCCTGGTCTAAACCGGAAGCAGCTGATATCTATTTTCACAAAATTTTTCCCTCTTAAATAATAAGCCAGGATATAGGCACAGCTTAACCCCTGACTTATAACTGTAGCGATAGCAGCTCCCCTTATGCCCATACCAAAAACAAATATAAATAAAAAATCCAGTACAATATTGGCGGTTGCCCCTATAATCATTAAATACATAGAGGCCCTGGGGCTGCCTTCAGCCCTGATAAAATTATTTCCAGTAATGGAGAAAGAAAAGAAAAACAGGCCAATTAATATAATGCCCATGTATTGCCGGGCATACACCATAACCTGATCTGAAGCCCCAAAAAATATTAGAAGCTGATCCATAAAAATATAACTGAGCACAACCAGGGTTCCGGAAAATAACAAATTGAGGATCACGCCGCTGCCAAGGGTGCGGGCAGCTCTTTGTGGATTTTTATTACCCAGCGACCTGGATATTACACTGGCTCCCCCTACTCCAATCATGGTACCCACCGACATCATAATTAACTGTATGGGAAATACAATGGAAAGGGCAGCAATAGCCAGAGCACCAGAACTTCTTCCCACAAAAATAGTATCAACTATATTATATAAGGCACCCACTACCATTCCTATGATAGCAGGTGCCGAAAAGCTTAACAGTAAGCTGGTTATTTTACCCTTTAAAATATTATCCTGTTTTGGTTCCATAACCAGTAACTATACAAAAAATTTATTGATTTGCAACCCACTGGAAGAACTGATTCTTCTCTGCCTCATTGTAACCTACAGCGCTGGCTTTACCAAAATATTGGGGCCAGGAGTTAAAGGTAGTTATATTAATATTTTCCCTTCTTATGCTTAATAAGGTAGGAAGTATTTTGGCTGCCTGGTTCACAGAAATATTGGTCCACACATACTGTCTCATGGTATTTAAAAAGCTGGCCAGGTTGCTGGCATTAACCATGGATCGCTTCTGCATCAGCAAATCTGTTAACAGCATAGCAGACTGTTTTTCCCTGGCATAGGCCCCACCGCCATACAGGGACCTTCCATGCCTTGCCCTTGCCAAAGCCAGGGCCTGGGTTCCATTTATAGTATGGGTACCCGGGGTAAGATAGCAGCCTGAAAAACTGTCAGCAATATTTTCTTCAACAGTAGTAGCAACCCCGCCAAAATAATCTATCAGAGGTTTGAAACCATCAAAGTCGGTTACCATATAAAAATCAATAGGAATGCCGGTAAACCGCTCAAAAGTTCTTACCGCCAGATCATTGCCGCCAATAGCATGGGCAGCATTTATCTTCTGGTTGCTGTATCCGGGTATGGCTGTCCAGGTATCCCTGGGGATAGTAACTACCACTGCTTTCTTTGTATCCAGGTTAAGATGAACAAATATATTTATATCAGTTCTTCCGCTAACCCTTCCGCCAGGCCTATCTGAAGCACTGTCATCTCCCCAGATTATAAAGTTTACCTTATTTCCTCCCGTAAAACCGGTACCGGTACCCAGAGAACTGGTTAACGCTGGTGCGGAGGTCGATCCGGCAAAAGGATTTATACCATAGGATGAACATAGCTGTGCAAATTCATCAGAACGCAAAAAACCGTCCAGTACCTGAGCCCTGGTTTGACCAGTTTTCATCCGGCCCAGCCAGGCATTCATGCCATAGGAATCAGGCTGCCGGTTAAAGAAAGCCCGGTATAAAATAGTTACAAATTCAGAGTCACTATGGTTCTGGGAAATAAATTCCTGGCTAAGCACAAAGCCCTTGGCTACATCTTCTCCGGTTTTTGTTCCAGTCATTAATCGGTTTACCCATTCATTAAGGCCTGCCCGGTCCGGCTGCCTTCCCAGGCAATTTACATAAAACCTGGACACAAATGCCTGTACCTGTTCGGAAGTCCCGGCATTAAGAGTAACCGGGGTAAGCATACCCACTACCAAAACTACAGACAGAAAAATAACCGCATACCTTAATGGTTTTTTCCACAATTTTCTCATAGAGGCTCCCATCCTGATATTTAATACAATTTTTTCTATTATACATGCAAATCAAAAAGTATAAAATCAAAAAATATATCCATCTTTCTTAATCCCCAGCCTGGTTAAGGCAAAATCGTATTTTATCGGGTCCCGGGGACAGATATTTTTAAAAGCAAGGGTTATCTCCATTGCGGTTTTCATGTCAGCCTGTTTTCTGCAGGTAAGTCCCAGCTGTTTGGATATCCTATGCATATGAACATCCAACGGCACTATAAGCTTGGAAGCTTCTATCCCCTGCCAGCCGCCAGGATCTACATCATCTTCTCTTACCATCCATCTCAGATAAAGATTTAGTCTCTTTAAGGCGCTACTGCCGCTAGCTGAAGGAAACAGGCTGTTACAAAAGCTCCCCGGCCTGCAGGTAACCCTGCTGATAAATTTCAACAGCGGCTGCAGCACATTCTCCTGGCGGACGCTGTAGCCTTCCAAAAAACAGTTATTAAGCGAACCATATTTTTTTAAGGCATTCCGGAGACAGGCCAGCATAAACTCTACTTCATCCTCTGTGGTAAACCGGTGCTTGAAACCGGAAAACATACCTTTTATATTACTGTCGCTTAAATCAAGCAAAAAATCATGGGGGGAAGGCCCCAGCCGGTCCAGTACAGCCGAAACACTTTTTATAATCTGGGCTACCCGACCGTAAGCCAGGGAAGAAGCAATAAAACCCACAATCTCCCTGTCTTCGGCACGGGGATAATTGTATAAAAACTGCAGAGGATCCGGACTTACATATTTTCTATGGTTATATCGGTCATAAAGCTTATCCAGCTTCTGTTTATCCACCATAACCGGCTTAATCCAGCTGGTCATGCTTGGTCTTGATCTCTGCAGCCAGATTATCCAGCAGATTAAAATCCTCTTCCCGGGGCAAGCCTTTTATTATTACCGGTTCCAGTATTTCTGCCTTCAGCGTGGAAACCAGATCAGCAATTATTTCCTTGGTTTTACCTCCCCATCCATAGGATCCAAACAGAGCCAGGTATCTGGTTTTGGGCCTTAAGGCTTTAATCAGGTAAGCAGCATATACCGCTGCCGGATGGGGCCCGGCCAGTACGGTAGGAGTAGCTAAAGCAATGGTTGCTGCATCCACTGTTGCCATGGCCAATTCTCCAATATCGGCGCCGGTTAGATTGAAAGTCTTTACCGTTATTCCCCTGTTCTCCAGCTCACCTTTAAAATGGTCCACCATTTCTTTGGTGCTTCCATGCATGGAAACATAGGCCAGTACTACCTCGTTCTTTACCTTATCCGAGGTCCAGTCCCGGTAAGCTTCAAGTATAAAATCGTAGTGGTTATAAATCTGGCCATGGCTGGGAGCTATAATATCCAGCTCCAATTGCTGAACTTTATCCAGATGCTTTTTGGCCAGATTGGCAAAAGGCATCATTATCTCTGCATAATACCTCTTGGCATTTTCGTAGATTAACTGCTGGTCGGTCACATAAAGGTCATCAAAGGAATAATGTGAACCCAGATAGTCGCATGTAAACAATATCTTATCCTGTTTAAGATAAGTAAACATAGTTTCCGGCCAATGAACCCAGGGGGCTATCATAAATTCCAGGGTTTTGTCTCCCAGGGAAAGCGAGGAGCCATCTTCTACCACCAAGAATTTTTCTTCTTCTATATGCAGCAGATCCATCAGCATCCCCTTACATTTTTCATTGGTTACCACTTTTGCTTCCGGATATTTTTCTAAGACATGAGGAATGGAACCCGAATGGTCCTGCTCGGCATGATTGGATATTACATAGTCTATCCGGTCTACGCCCAGCTGGTCCAGATGTTTAAAAAGCACATCCCTTTTAGCCGGATCTACGGTATCAATTAGTGCAGTTTTATCGCTCCCCTTAATTAAATATGCATTATAGGTAGTGCCATAGGGCAAAGGGATCAGCTCATCGAACAGCCTTCGGTCCGGATCCTTGGCCCCAACATAAAATATATTCGGCTTTATTTTCTCAGCCATATTCGCCTCCTGTAATATATTAAAATTATAATCGCACCATTTCGGGTGCGATTATAATATATAACTTTTTATATCTTTTTAAAAACCATTATTCTTCAGCAGAAGCAGGCGGGGTATACACCCTTTTGCCCAGTTCCTGGTCTATCATAAATAAACCATTTCCAGTATCACTTACCAGCTTGAGCTTTTTAACAATACCATCAGCAGTAGACTCTTCTTCAACCTGTTCCGCTACATACCATTGCAAAAAGTTGCTGGAAGCATGGTCTTTCTCATCTGCCGCCAGGTCTACCAGGTTATTTATGAGACTGGTAACCTTCTGCTCATGAGTATAAACATTTTCCATAACTTCCAGTGGGGATTTCCATTCTTTAGCAGGTGCCTGGATATCCGTTAAAGTTACTCTGCCGCCTCTTTCGTTTACAAAATCAAAGAACTTCATGGCGTGAAATAACTCTTCCTGGGCCTGAACCCTCATCCAGTTTGCAAAACCGGAAAGGTCCACAGACTCAAAATAAGAGCTCATAGCCAGATAAAGATATGAAGAATACATCTCTGCATTAATTTGCTCATTTATAGCTGTTTCCATTTTTTTACTAATCATTTATCTATCCTTTCCACAATCCATGAAGGTTACAATATTCTCTGGCATAGAGGTCCTTACTGTTTACACAGAATTCAGCCTCTGGTGCATCTCCCGGCTTTAGAAACTTCCGGTAAGTCTTATCGCCATCCATCAGTTCAATCCATTCAATATAGTGTTTCTCCTCCATGGGATGGGCTACACTGCCTACTTTGACTTTTACCATATCCCCGTTTCTTTCTATTACCGGGACATGTTTTTCTTTGGCAGCATCAACCGTATTTTCCTTAAACAGTTTCATCGGCTCTTCGCAGCAAACCAGCTCTCCGTCACCCTCATGGAGAACCTCCACTATATTGCCGCATACTTCGCATTTGTATATTTGCATTTTTTTGGTCATATCCTACCTCCTATATTTTTTTATGACAGAACCACCAGTCAAAGCAGTCATATTTCTTCATTCGGTCGCCAATAGCCCTTTCGTCGGTAGGAGGAGGAACAATAACCTCATCCTCTATCAGCTCATTATGGGGCCAGTTGGCAGGCATGGCTGCTCCATTTTTCTCTCCTACCTGGAAAGCCTCTATCATTCTTAATATTTCATCCATATTTCTTCCCAATTCCTGAGGATAATAGAGCATAGCCCTTATTTTGGCATTAGGATCAACAATTAATACCGCTCTAACCGTATTGGTACCCTTTCCTGGATGTATGAAACCCAATTTTTTGGATATAGTTCCGGTATCATCAGCAATTACCGGAAACTTGATTTCCACATCCAGATTTTCCTTAATCCACTGTATCCACTTTATATGGGAAAAAACCTGGTCAATACTTAGACCGATAAGTTCACAGTTCATTTTCTTGAATTGATCATACCTCTTTTGGAAAGCCACAAACTCTGTAGTGCATACAGGGGTAAAATCCGCAGGATGGCTGAAAAGAATAAACCATTTGCCTGCATAATCAAGGGGCAGCTTAATTTTACCATGGGTAGTTGATACTTCCATTTCGGGGAATACTTCGCCTATCAAGGGCATTCTCTCTTCCATTATTCCTCCTCAATTAAGAATAAATCTTAAATAATAATACATATTAATATAGCAGTCCCTTGAACTACTGTCAACAGTAATAATTATATTTCTAATATTATGTTGATTTCAACTAACCTAAAATTATGATAATTTAGAACTAAAATATAATAGGAGAAAAAATGAAAAGAACCATCCCTATATTTTTATTTTGGGCAATGCTTGCACTAATGCTATCCGGGTGTGCCCAACAATCCCCACAGTTACAATCCACCGATATAGACCAGTACTCCATCCAGGACATAAATATCGATGGAGACATATCCGAAAATGAATACCGGTATTCTTTAAATGACAGTGCCACCGGGCTTACTGTATACTGGTCCAATGATGACAGCAATGTGTACCTGGCAATAAGATACCAGGAACCAGGCTGGGTAGCGGTGGGTTTTAATCCCAGCTTTGCCATGAAGGATGCTAACATAATAATGATGGCCTTTCAGGACAGGCAGGCTATGGTAAGGGATGATTATGGTACCGGTAACTTCAGCCACCAGCAGGATGAGCAACTGGGCGGAACCAATGATATTGTAGAATATGCAGCTACCAGCGAAAGTTTTGAGCTGGTTATACCCCTGGACTCCCAGGACCAATACGACCAAGAATTGCAGCCGGGTAACAGCTACAAACTGATACTGTCCACCGGCAGCAGCTATGATTTTGATACCAAGCATTCAAAAAGATCAACAGCTACCATAAGCCTGGATTAGCCAAAATAAAAGATTAGAGCCAGGATAGCATGTATGGTGGCCAGGCTTATCCCCGCTATACCTGCAATCCGGTGAATCTTGTAATACACCTTTTTCCTCTTGATCCTGAAGCCAGCCAGGCCGATGAGGGCAACCAGTATTGAAAGATACGCGGTTATGCCCAGAGGCAGAATATAGCTGTAAATCATTATTTCTCCTATTCAAATCTCTGCTGGGGTTGGTCTCTTCCTGCATAATCAGACCAGCCCCTGCTTTCCCAATATCCTTTATAGTCATAATCTACAAATTCTATACGGTTAATCCATTTTGGCCACTTCATTCCATACTTGGCAGGCACCACCATCCTGACCGGAAAGCCATGCTCTGCACTGAGCTGACGGCCATTCATATGATAAGCAAGCATTACCCCCGGCTGCCGGGCTTCTTCTATGGTTATACTGGTTGAATATCCGTCCAGGCAGTAAAAAACTACTTCCACCGCCTGATCACTGTAGCCAGCCATATCCATAATATGGCTAAAAGGTACCCCGGTCCATATTGCATTGCCAATCAGGGAACCGCCCTGGGGATTGGAAATAGTTTCCAGCGTAGCATATACCGATTCCTGGGGCATATTTATAAGCTGCTGGTAATCCAGAGTCACGCTATTTGCCACCATCCCCTCTATCTCCAGGATCCAGTCCTGCTTATCAACCTCGGGTATAGGGCCTATAGCCAGGACAAACATACTCTGCTGGGAAACAAATTCCATCATTTCTTCATCCGGACCCTCTTTTATATCCGCCAGCTGCCTTAACTCTGAAATAAAATTAAACAGGACCGGATTTTTTACCCAGTTATAGGTGGGGCCGTTATCCTGCACAATTTTTAAAACCCCATCCTGGGAAGGCACCATATATTCCCCTTCCCTTTTCCACACCAGATAGATGCCCTTATACAGGTCATCTGCACTAAAATTGGCAGCATAAAGATCGGTAGCATATACAGTTACATCCTGTGCCTGATCCAGTAAGTCCAGATCAGCCATAATATGCTTAAGGTCTATTCCGGTATATTCAATATCCACTTCTTCGCCATCCGAGCGGACCCCGTGTATGGTTCTGGTTTCTGTCAGGTGTCCGTAGTTTTCAATAACCTGGCTAAAAGTTAGTTCTTTTTCATCCTTTAGTAAACCATTAAACAGCAACTTGTAATCAGGTATGGCCTGGGCAAATTGAACATCAGTTTCAATCTGGCTGATATCTATATCCTGGGGATTAAAACCAGCCGGCTCCTGCTGGTTTTTCTGCCTCTGGTTGCTGACAATAAAATAGGACAGGAAGGCCACCAGGGCTATTATGACCAATGTAATTGAAATGTAAAATAATTTCTTGTTCATGATAGGGCAAAATAAGTAAAACCAATTATAAAAATCAGTCCGCATAGAAGCAGCAACAAGTCCACGCTCCTGCCCTTGATTCTGTTCCTGGCCAAGGCAAACCTTATGCTTAGGCCGGCATGCATGGTTACCATCACCAGAAAACTGATATTTATATATACCTGGTGCAGCAAATTAGCAATGCCCCGGGTAAAGAAAGTAAAATAGCCTACCTGCCGGTAGCCGGTAATCATAAGTACTATAAATAAGGGCATGAGAAGGTAACCCAGGATCCGGTTAAGCTTTCGTAAAAATTTTTCCATATCAATCGTATCCAGGAAAGTAGTCTTTCTTTATATTCCGGTTCCCTATACCCTGATCCCTTAACTGCTGTTCAATACCTTTTACCATACCCATAGGGCCGGATACAAAATACTGCTTTTCACTGAAATCTTTTAGCCCCTGCTTCAAGTTATCTGAATCTATCCTGTCTGGGATTATGTTCATTTTAAAACTTTTTCTTCTACCCTCCAGTCCATCAAGTTCATCTTTGAAAACCGGAGGCTTATCTTGAGTAGCATAAAATAATTGTATATTCCCCATCTTTTCCCTGTAATCCAGGTCAAGTAGAATAGACCTAAAAGGGGTGATCCCTATTCCCCCGGCTATCATTACAGCTTTTCTCCTATATTCGGTTAACCTGAAATTTCCCCTGGGACCGGCAGACTGGATACTGTCCTGAGGCTTTAACTGCATCAGTTTCCGCTTAAAGGAGCTTCCCTCTTCTTCAAGTATTCTGGTAGTCACCATCACCACCTGCTCATGGGGAGCAGAAGCAATGGAAAAAAATCTTTTTATCCCCCTGCTGTCCGGATTTTCATGGGGCAGGATAAACTGCATATACTGCCCTGCCTGCCAGGTCAGGCTGCCCTGGGGACTGAATATAAATGAATATACCCCATCGGTATTTTTCATGCGTTTTTCTAAAATCAGCTTCACTTTTCTCCTAATCTTCTACAAGCCAGCCCACAAGATCTATGATCTGCTCTGAGCTGACTAAAGATGCGGTTTGTCTGCTCTGTAAATTATGTATCTGTATATCTGTATTTTCAACAAATTCATAATTGCTATCATAATTATATTTTAAATAAGCTACCTGTTCTCCGTGGGGAGAGAATATGGGTTTTGCCGCCCCCAGGTCAAATTCAGTAATCTTTTTATGTTGCTGCCCCTCCAAGACATATATATCCCCTGAAGGCATACTGTAAGCTAAGGTACCATACCGGGGAACCCCTACATAGCATAATTTACCCTCCGCAACATCAGGCTGCTGCTCCCTTAGCTGGGAATCGGAGGTCACCTGCTCTATGCTCTGCTCCTGAAGTATATAGCGGTATATATCTCCATCCTCTTCAAAATCTCCCAATATTTCAAATACTATGCTGTTTTCCCATAACCTGAAATTGGAAAAGCTCTGTACCTTCTCTACCTGATCAAAGTAGTCTACATCCATGATCTGGGTAATATCTGCAGATTCTAAATCCATCAGGTAAACCTCTTCATTTATGGAGTAAATGTCAGTCTCGTCCTGGGCTGAACTATAAAAGCCATGGTAAACTACTGCCAGTTGGCCATCAGGCAGAAAGAGTACCGGCTGCATGAAAGTTAATTTGGTAGCGCACATTCCTCCTATCCTGGGTATAACCTGTTTGACCTCTTTTGAATTCAGGTTATATACCTGTATCCAATCTGTATTATAGCTCTCGGCCCGGGGTTCTGGAGGAATATTTATCACCTCATAAGCCAGCATTGATCCATCCGGTGACCATACCGGTTGTCCATAAACCTGTTTCTGTTCACCTTCAATACCCTCCCGGGTATAATCAAATTCAACTATCTGCTCCAGATCGCCGGTTTTAGTATCTATTAACGATAGGCTTCTATAAGCGCCCCTCCCTCCTTCAAAAAAAGAACAAACCAGCCATCTACCATCAGGGGATACGCTGTATACCCTGCCCAGATTCCAGGGGTAATCTATATCCGAAAATATCAGTTCCCGGTCCGAGCCTTCAGTGCCTATACTATAAATATTGGCCACCCTGTGCTCAAAATGGGTGGACTGGGCATCGATGCCAATCTCCAGATATATTATTCTATATTCTGGCCCGGTTTCCTGAACTGCTGGTGGCTCTTCCTCCGGCTCCGGGGTCACCGGCTCAACTACCTGAGGGCTGCAGCCCACCAGCACTAAAAAAAGTATGGTCCATAAACCTGTAATTAATTTTTTCATCAATCAAAACCCTTTATAAGAGTTGACATATTAATTACATTATAACCATAAAATCAAAAGTCGAAAGCAATCAAATTTTAAAAAAATAAACTTATCCTAACAAAATCAGTCCCTCATACGTTTATATATAATAAACAGAGACGAAAGGAATATAAGATGATTAAGAAAACAGTAACAGCAGTGGCAATAGCAGCGGTAGTCCTTCTAAGTTCTGCGGGCTTTATATATGCCTACAATAATGAGAATCAGGAACAAAACCAGACCGCTTTTACCGACTGTATCTCCACCCAGGGCCAGGCTTTATGCCAGCAGGAACGCCATGAATGCAGATACCAGTACAACCAGGACGCTCAGGATTGTGAAGGGCAGTACCAGCAGCTTAGAAACCAGGAGAGATTAGCCCAAGACGGACAGTCCCAGCAGCCGCAACAGGAGTGCAACCAGTTAAGATCTAACCAGTCAGGCCAGAGCAGAAGGGGCAGAAAATAATGAGGTTGAAAATTAAGTTAAAAATAATTACCGATATTTTTTTACTATTTTTTGCACTTATCAGCGCCATAACCGGAGTCCTGCTGCTGGCCACCCCTTCCGGTCCCGGTACCCGGGCCGGGTTTGAGGTTGGCGCCAGTATACTGGATCTCACCTCAAAAAGTTCCTTGAAATTGTTCCATGACTGGAGCTCCATATTGCTCATAGCTATGGTTGTTTTTCACCTGATGCTTAACGGCAGCACCATAGCCTGTTACTTTAAGAAATATTTTAGGACGCTAAAGAATAATAGCTGTGAAAAGATATAAATAAATAAGGTATAATATCTGGTAAAAACAAAACAAACACAATCATTGGACAATTTAGACTTATACCTTAGACAGTATAGAAAAAGCAATGACCGGATCTGGTTTGAAAAGATTTACAACCGGTTTATGCCTCAACTCTTCCGGTACTGTTATTACCGTACCGGAAGTAAGCAGGAAGCAGAAGATCTCTGTAGTGAGCTGGCCTTAAGGGCTTACAATAACCTGGGCCGTAAAAAATTTAACAGCCGGCAATTTTTTGGGTGGCTTTATCGGGTAGCCAGAAATCTGCTCATCGATTATTACCGTAAACAGGGCAGGTCAGCCGTGCAGTCCCCTCCGGATAAAGAGCAAGTATCCAGTGAAAACAGTGGTTTAATTGATAACAGCCCTTATCTTTCTATTGAACTGGGAATAAAAAATGAAAAACTGTTTAAAGCCATGTCCAGGCTCACCGATCTGCAGAGAGAGGTAGTAATTTTAAAATTTATAGAAGATTTTGACTATAAACTGATATCCAGGATAACCGGTAAAAGGCAGAATACCTTAAGGGGCATCGTATTCAGGGCCCTGGATGGCTTAAAAAGATATATGCAGGAATATGAATAAAAAACATATACAAAATATAACCGACAAATGCCTGAGCCTTATGGAAAAAGGCTACAGCCTGTCATACTGCCTTGAAAAATACAGCTACTGCCGGGACACTCTGGAACCTTACCTTAAAACTGCGATGCAGACTAAGGGCTTAAAGTCACTGCAGCCTGATGAAAATTTCAGGAAGTCTACTTTGCAGCACATATTAAGTCAGGTTCCGCAAAAAAGACCCGGGCCAAGATGGCTCAAGCCGGCAATTGCTTTTATTGCTGCGTTTATGATTGTCTCTTTCTCTTTTGCCGGCACCGCTTATGCATCCCAGGACAGTATACCCGGGCAGGCGTTTTATCCGGTTAAAAGAACCGTAGAAGAGGTGCAGCTATTTATTTATCCCCCTGCTCAAAAGGCAAAACTTCACCTTAATATGCTAAACAGGAGAATAGAAGAAGCCAGACAGGTTATGGCATCCGAAGATACTCCCCAGCAGCTGGCTGACCAGGTTATGCAAAATATTGACCAACAATACGGCCAGTGCAAGCAATATGGATGCCTGTCTGCAGAAAACCAGGACCAGATTATAGAAGATATTGAAAGCATAAACAGCCGATATCAGAAACGATACGGCCAGAAAAACCAAAACCGGCATAATCAGTAGGCGCTATCAACCATTCTTATCCTCTCCATTATGGGAGGATGGCTGTACCACAGGTATCTGATTAAGGGATGGGGCTCTACATTAGAGTAATTAGTCTGGGCCAAATTTACAAACAGCCCTGCCACGGCCTGAGGATCACTGGTGAGCTCCAGCGTTATCAAGTCAGCCTTTCTTTCAAAGTTACGGGATATAAGATTCTGAACCGGGGCAGTAACGGTGGATAACAAAATATATACTACAATAACTATCATTACCCTGGTCAGTACCTGCCCGCCCAGACTCCGGGTAACCCAATAGGCTATCGCCATAAATAAAAAGAAGACCGGTACCGAAACGAGAAACCATTTAACCAGGTGCTTTGACTTCCAGTGTCCCATTTCGTGAGCTATAACCGCCAGTACCTGTCCGGAACTAAACCTGTTAAGCAGGTTGTCATAAATGACAATTCTTTGGGTTCTGCCCAGTCCGGTAAAGTAAGCATTGGCCTTTACTGTCTTCCGGCTGGCATCAGCTACCAGAACCTGATCTATATTTATACCCGCCTTATCGCCCATCTGTTTTATACTGGTTACCATTTTCTGGTCTTCAAGAGGCTTAAAATTATAAAAGAGCGGATCAATTATCAAAGGATATAATATGGTCGCAATTAGGGAAAACAGCACCAGGGTCACCCAGGCCAGCAGCCACCAGCTCCGGGGAAAATGGCCGATTAAAAAATACAGCCCGCAGTAACCGGCAAAAGAGATAAGAAAGGATACCATAACCGACTTGCCATAGTCCAGCAACCAGGCTCCAAAGGATTGGTTAGATAACCCAAAACTTTTTTCAATTAGAAAGCCCCTCCACCAGCTCAGGGGAAAAGTAGCTGCATACATTATTACAAGAAACAAGGCCAGAAATATAATAGCTTTTATGGTCCGGTAGTTGCCTGCCCTGGCTATCCATAAAAAAAGAAAAACAAAGCCTGCCCAAATTATTTTATTCAAAATATATGGCAGCCACTTTACAGCATTGTAATCAGCAGCTTTTTGCAAAAATGGTGTTCCAAACAGGCTAACTGCTTCATTGCTGTAAGCTGGTTTTACCCCCACCCCGAATATAAGTGTAATCAGCATCAAAACGCCATAAAGGCACAATATTGTCCATAAAAAAGAAGCTGCCATGTTTTTTGGGCCCATCTACTTTATTTCTTCCATATTATAATGGTTATTTCCCAGTCCCCGGTCTTTTAGCTTTTGTATCTGTAGGAAGGGGTCCTTGCCATGGATTTTTTCAAACAGATGATCCCCCGGGGTCAGCTTTCTTCCCTCAGGCAGAGAACCGGGCAGAAGCTTATCGTCATCTATTAAATCCAGGGAAGCCTGCTCGATAGCCACCATGTCATCAGAGGCCAGTATGCCTATGTCCGGTACCAGAGAAGGAGTGGAAAGGCCCCAGCAGTCACAAAGAATAGTTATATTAAGCAAAAAATTTATATAGTAAACACTATCCGGTTCAAATGTTTCCAGCACCTTCTGGGTAGCTATGGCCATGCCTTCCTGGAAATCCTCATATTTTTTTCCCTCCAGTGTTAGGGCTTCATTGGGGCATACATCTATGCAGTGCTGGCAGTAAGTACAGTGATGGTAAAATATCTCATAGTTGCCATCATCATCAAATTTGTTGGCACTATAACGGCATGAATCCACACAGGCATTACAATGGTCACACAGATCCTTATTCCAGTTTATTCCGCCTTCCAATGCATGGATATCCCCTCTGGTTTTTCTGGTAACGCATCCCATAGCAATATTTTTGCAGGCCCCGCCATAGGCGCAGACCCCATGGCCCTTTACATGGGAAAAATCTATTAAAACATCTGCATCCTGTATATGTCCTGCTATCTGTACTTGGTCCAGAGTTTTAAAATCAACCGGATGGTTATAATAGTATTTATCAAAAAGCCCGGTAGTGGATATAAGGGGAACACCCAGAACCGCCTCTCCATATCCCCTGTCTTTGGCACAGGTTACCGAGGATTCCAGGTCAGTTATAAACACCTGGCCTCCTGCTTTTTTCAGCTGGTCTACTATAATTTTTACAAATAATGGATGGATGGTGGTATAACCAAGATTGGTGCCCAGGTGCATTTTCAGGGCAACCGATTTATCTTCTACCATATCTTTTAAATCCAGGGATTGGAGCAGCCTGGTCAGTTTGGCCGGAAGTGTAGCCTTAGCGTCAAGCTGATCATAGTTTACAGAAGCAAACTTTACTAAAGATTTTTTCATAATTTTACCCCTCCTATTTTTGTATATATTTTACAACAAACTCTTTTATAAAAAAATTACAGGTAATTTGAGGGATTCTGGCAGACTCCGTTAACTCTTACTTCAAAATGAAGATGGGGGCCGGTGGTCCAGCCAGTGGTACCTACATAACCTATTGTCTGACCTCTTTTAACCTCCTGACCGGCGGAAACCGCAAAACCGGAAAGATGGGCATAGAAAGTAGCCACCCCTCCACCGTGATAGATAAGCACTGAATAGCCATAACCTCCCACATGGGCTGCCTGTATTACCTGTCCTCCATCCGCAGCAATTACCGGGGTACCGGAATCACAGGCTATATCTACCCCCGAATGAAGCCTGGTGGCCCCGAATATGGGACTGCTCCGGTAACCAAATCCTGAAATCAGAATACCATTGGTAGGCCAGGCCAGTCTGCCGCTGGGTGCATTTCCATAGCGATAGCTTTCCAGAGTCTTCTTTATTTCCGCTTCTTTGGCTGCCAGCTGTTTTTCCATGGCCAGCAGAGTATTTTTATTAGCTATAGTTTCAGATAAGAGTTCTTTTTTTTGCTCATAAATTCCTTCAATATCTTCTTTTTTGCTCTCCTGGCTTTCTATCAGACTTTCTAAATCCTGTTTCTGGTTTTCCAGCACCTGATTAAGTTTTAATATATTGTTCTTTATATTTATGATGGCTTGCCTTTTAACCTTAACCTCCTGGATAATCTTCGCATCCTGGTCTGCAATCATGGTCATCATCTTAAATTTGGACACAAAATCCATAAAACTTTCAGAATTCAGGACAACTTCTATCAAGTTGATGTCTTTATGTTTGTATATGCTGGATACCCTGCTATTAAGTATCTCCACCCTGTGTTGAAGATCCTGTTCGGTTTGTTTTAGTTCTTTTTGATTGATCTCCAGTTCCAGACTGGTTTTATTTATCTCTGCCTCAAGAGCATTCAGTTCCTGGTTTAATTGTTCCAGTTGCTCCAGTACTGCTACCATTTCCTGTTCGACAGACTCTATCTGTCCCAGATACTGCTGCTCTTTTATTTTTTCCTGTTCAATCTGTTTGCTGGTATTTTCCTTTTCCTGTTGGACCTGATCCAGCTTTTCCTCCAGGTTTTCAGCTAACAGCTGCTGGGGCAATAGCACCAGGGATAAAGTTATAATTATCGATATAAAAATTGTGGAGGTTTTTCTCATTTTACTTTTATGTATTATATAAGTAAAAAATATACTATTATCTTAATATTTTTATACAAATTAATAATACAACCTTGGTAACATTTGTCAACAAAGAAGGTGAGGTATTAATCTAAACCCTTGCTAAGCTGGTCCAGATTATAATGCATAAGCTGGATGTAGGAATCCCTTCCCCCGGCTCCCCCCAGCGGGTCCAGTACCAGTATTTGTAACTCCAGATCTTGGGCCAAGTAATTAACCATATCTGCAGAAAGCTGGGGCTCTATAAAAATGGTATCAATTCCGTATTGCCTGACCGTTTCATATAGTTCTATAACATAATCGGGGGCAGGTTCTTTGCCCGGGAAAGGCTCCACAGACATCACCTGAACTATATTTAAGTCCCGGGCCAGATAACTCCAGGCATCATGAAAAGCAATAAACTCTCTCTTTTTAAATTTCTCAGCATCATTTTCACCCCGGGTTTCCAGGCTTTTTAGCTCTTGTAAATATTTTTGCTTATTTTCCTCAAATTCTTCCCTGTACTGGGGAAAAGACTGGATAAGCTGATCAGTAATATTTTCCACTATTATCATGGAATTGGAAATAGAAAGCCATATATGAGGATTGGCTATATTATCTTCTCTGATCAAATCTATCCGGTCGTTCACCTCTACTACAGCGGTATCCATTCCCAGCCCTGCTATGGTGTCATCCAGCCAGTCATCCAGTCCCAGACCCACCTTAAATGCAATCTCTGCTCCCTGCAGCTGTTTCACCCGGTCAGGGGTCAATTCAAAGGTGTGGGGGCTCTCTCCAGGCTGTATAATATAAACCACTTCCAGCCTGTCTTCAGCAATATTTCTGGTAATATCATAAAGGGGATATATAGTAGTAAGGACTTTTAAGCTATCCTGTTGCTGGATTTGCCGGCTGCAGGAAATAGCTGGCAGCAACAAAGAAATTAGCAGTATGCACAGCCCGGCAATGCTAACTTTTAATTTTTCTTTTGTATTTATACATTTTTTCATCAGCGATCCTTATGCACTCGTCGATATCCTGTTTTTTAACCATGGTTATTCCCCAGGCTAAAGATACCAGGTCATTTTTAGCTTTTATTTTATCATCCATCCTTGCTATAGCCTCCCCGGCCGGGCTTATGCTGCTGTCGGCCATCAATAACAAAAATTCATCTCCGCCTCACCTGAAAGCGGTATCCAGCCCATTTCTTAGGTCATTGGTTTAAATCTGTCCAAGTTCTACCAATAGCTGATCGCCCTGATTGTGCCCTAAACGGTTATTCACTGTTTTGAAATTATTTATATCCTTCACTGCCGGTACCAGCTTGTAGCCAATCCGGGCAGCCCTGTTTATTTTCTTGCTGATTATCTGGTAGAAATAATGGCGATTATAAAGCGAGGTTAGCTGGTCCTGTAATATCTTTTCGGCTACCGGCTCTGCATTAATGCTTATATGTTTATACTTTATGAACTCATCCATAACTTTGTTATCTATCCTCACCTAAGTATATTTGCCGGGCAAGTTTATTGCCGGTTTCAGTAATAAATAATTCCTCAATAAGCTCATTTTTCTTTTCATTATTTTTTTGGCTATAGTGGGCAGCAAAGTTTACCAGCCAATCAGCATCCCATATTATGTGGAAATTAATAGTGTCTATAACCCCCCGGGTGTGATGGCTGCCTACTATATCACATACTTCTGAAATCAAATCCTGGCTTGCCCCTGCTTCCTCCAAAATCTTTCTGGCAACAGGAGGACCTTCTATCTGCTGATATTTGCCGGCATAAGAATTATATTTTTCCATGCTTTCCAGCAAGCCGATATCATGCAGAAGAGCTGAAGCAATAATTACCTCCCTGTCTCCCCCTTCTTTTTTCATTATTTGCCTGGCATATCCCAAAACTTTCCTGGTATGCTCGATGTGTTCAGGATGCTGATTAAAATATTGCTCCATCTCTGTAGTTACTTTTTTTTCCAAATCACTGATCTCCATGTATTCTCCTTCTTATTTAAAAATTTCTCTTACATAAAAAATTTGCCTATACATTATTACAGGGTTTTTAATCTGAGCAGATGAACGGTTACTCCAATGGCTACTAATACCAGTATTATTCTAACCCATATAATACTGGTAGCAAAAATTGCAGAGCTTAAAATGGTTGCCCACAACAGTATAAGAGCAACTAGCTTGGCCCTGGCTTCAATACCCCTTTTCTCTCTGTAATCCTTAATATATTTACCCAGGATTCTGTGGTTCAGCAGCCAGTTGTAGAATTTTCTGGATCCCTTTGCATAGCAGGCTGCAGACAACAGCAGAAACGGGGTAGTGGGTAAAATTGGTAAAAAAATTCCTACCACCCCTATACTTAAAAACAGGGTGCCCGAAGAGAGAGCGACATATTTTATCCACTTTTTTTCTGTAATCATCTATTCATCTTTTATTCCATCATTTAAAACAGCAGCAAAATTATCTATGTTTTCAGGTAAAAGCCTGGAAACATCCTGATCGGTTTTAAGCATCTTTTTCATCATTCCCCTGAACAGAAAATTCAGCTTCTTAAGCTCTATTTCTCCCCCGAAAAAACCTCTGGCTATTGCCCTTTCTACCAGCTGGGTCCCAAACCCGTCTTCCATTTGCTTTTCTGCCTGTTTCCCATGCTCCAGGCAGCAAAGAAAAAGCCCAACCTTCTTATTCAGTAAAGTATCCAAATTCTTCTTAACATAGCCGGCCACTTCCTTATTTATTTTACCGGCCATAATGGAACCGCCTATTATGATTTGGCTATATGGCTCCAGAGCTATATCCTTAGATCTGGCCAGGTTCTTTACATCCACCTGTCCCTTTATTTTATCCGACAGTTGATTTGCACATTTTTCAGTGCATCCGTATCTGGTAGCATACAGTATCAAGGTTGACATAGTCTTCCCCTTTTTATAATGTTTTGTAACTATTTTAGCTAATAAAGGATAATAATTAAAACTAATTTTGTACAGGCAAGCTATCCCAAAGTTACGGTTACTCCCTGTGGTAGTTTGCAGCCTGTCTATAATTTTTATAGCTATAAAATTATGTTAATATGATTATCTGAATAATATTTGGGTATTATTTCTTAAATTTAAAGTTGAGGGGAAGGCTATGCTGGAAAAAACCAAACAGTTAATAAAAATATCAGTAATCGGAGGCAGCAGAATAAAACCGGGAAGCCCTGTCTATAATGCTGCCTTTAAAGTCGGCCAGAACATTGCCAGCAGCGGAGCAATACTGGTCTGTGGCGGCCTTACCGGTGTAATGGAAGCTGCCTGCAGGGGGGCCAAGGACAAAGGAGGGTTAACCATAGGCATACTCCCCTCTACCGATAAAGCCTCTGCTAACCAGTGGGTGGACATACCTATTCCTACCGGCCTGGGTTATGCCAGGAATTCACTGGTAGTACTTTCCGGAGATGCAGTAATTGCAATAGACGGAGCAGACGGAACCTTATCAGAAATTGGTTATGCCCTTACCTTCAGTAAACCCTTGATCGGACTGAATACCTGGAACATAGAACCGTGCGGCAGTGTAGCTGCTCCCAGAATAATACCGGCTGCATCACCTGCGGAAGCAGTAGCCAAAGCTATGGACTGCGTTATAGACCGATAAACTTGTCGCCTCCAGCAGCCATCAGGTAAAAATTATTACCATATCCGGTTAAGGTAAAAGAAAGAACTATATGCCGGTCTTTACCCGGCCTGGCCGGATATGGTATTTTTCTATTTAAATATCTTTACAAAGTTGAGCTGGAGATTGGAAAGAGAGGAATTAAGGTTTTCCCTTTCTTCCGCTGAAAGCTCGTCATTTACCACTTTTAACAGTGAATCAAAAGCATCAACTGCCAGCTTGGCATCCTCCTGGTTTTTAAACCGGTCATTGGTTCCTGCCGGCAATCCCATCTTCTTATAGGCCAGACTGGA
>JAIOXO010000019.1 GCA_022396035.1 Actinomycetes bacterium
TTTCTTCCGCTGAAAGCTCGTCATTTACCACTTTTAACAGTGAATCAAAAGCATCAACTGCCAGCTTGGCATCCTCCTGGTTTTTAAACCGGTCATTGGTTCCTGCCGGCAATCCCATCTTCTTATAGGCCAGACTGGACAGAGACATCATCATCTGGGTTAGTATATCCTTGGTTCCCAGCTTATCTATTTCTTCCTGTAATTTTCTTAAAACCTCTTCCTGGTCTTCCTGTTCATTTTTTTCCCGGGCGCCGCTAAACTCTTCCTTTGCTTCAACGTCTTCCCCATTGCCGCTGCCAGATTTTTTTTCTTCCTCAGCCAAAAAACTCACCTCCCTAGTCATTCTGATTCATATTCAATTATTGAAAATACATCATAACCCTCAAGCAACTTTCTTGGATTCAGAAACTTAAGCTCTATCAAAAAACAAAAACCTACCACTGCCCCGCCCATTTTTTCTACCAGTTCTGCCTTGGCCTTGGCGGTTCCCCCGGTGGCCACCAGGTCATCCACTATCAGAACATGGTCTCCGGGGTTTATGGCATCAGTATGCATCTCCAGAACATTTTCTCCATATTCTAAAGAATATGAAACCCTGCAGGTGTCAAAAGGCAGTTTGCCGGGCTTTCTGATAGGGATAAAGCCTACCCCCATTTTATAGGCCATTGCAGCACCAAAAACGAAACCCCTGGCCTCGGCCCCCAGTATGGCATCTATTTTTACTCCCTTATAGTGATCGGCCATTATGTCTACCGAATGCCTGAAAGCCTCTCCATTTGCAAGCAGAGGAGTTATGTCCCTGAACACTACTCCCTTTTTGGGAAAATCAGGGATGCTTCTTATAATTTTTTTTAAATCCATACTACTGCCTTCCTAGAAATATTATAATCTTTTATAGCTTTTAACACTGCTTAGCAGCGAGTCTATTAATAAATCCGTATCCAGCTGCTTGAAACCAAGCTGTTCCAGTATTTCCGCTGCATCATATTTCTGCCCATAGCTCCAGACCTCTTTCAAAAAATTACCAGCCCGCCGGTTTGAATACCACCTGTTTCCATACTCGGTGCAAAGGTACTGGTTAAGCTGCGCCTCAAAAGACCAGGCCCTGATGTAATTGGTACAATAAAAACCGGGGTCAACATCTGTCATGTAACTCTGCGGGGAATAGCTCATGTTACAGGCCCGGCCAAGTATCTGACAGTAGTCTTTCTCCCGGCCGGCAATAGGGCTTCCATCATGAAGCAAAAGCTCATACTCCAGTTTCCCTGCATACCTTCTACAATACCAGAGTTTTAACAAATTACTAAAATAACAGAATTGGTCTGCAGCATCCGGACTCATTTTAATAAAATCCATCAACCACCACCTATTCTGCATCAGGGATTCGAGTAGAAATGCAAATCCTTCTGTAACTGCATTATCCCCTAAAAACTTAAACTCAAAAGGCTGGGTGCAGGATGTATGGGCAAAATGCTGGGCATGCCCGCCCTCGTGAAAGAAAGCCTCAAAATCATCCTGGCCGCCACTGGGCATTACTACCAGATATATCTCCTCGGGAATTCTGACCGTTGAACAAAATGCCCGTGGAGACTTATTTTTTCGCCTCTCTATATCAAATATGATATTTTTCTGCTGATATATATCAATGTCCAGCCCCAGCAAAGTTTCAGAAAAGGCATCAATCATATAATCCTGTTTAAAATAGGGATCATACTCCTTTCCCCGTTTAACATAGGCAAAATCACTTCTACTACTCTGGTCCAAAGTTATTCCCAGCCGGGTGTATACCAGGTTCCCGAAGTGTTTCCGGTAAACATCCTGGGTCTGGTCCAGCAGTTTTTTCATACCTTCAAGGGTGTGGTTAAAATCCTCTCCTTTCAGAGAAGAGAAAAGCAAACTGTAGCTTTTAAAGCCCAGGTGCCTGGCCTGCTGGTGAGACTGCTTCCAATAGAGGCGCAGGTTATCATTTAATATCTCCGCAATTTTTTCATTTTTGACTTGTTCAATTTTATCCCTTTTCTGTTTAACCGGTTCATTGGCCAGCATTACATCCAGAAACCTGAAAGGGACCTGGTTTCCTTCAACCTTAACCTGGATTTGAGCTTCATCATTAGCTATTTCCTGCCTTATATGCTGCACCTGCTTCTCAATTAAATTCTCTGCACAAAACTTAAGCAGGTAAGCGTATCTCTTTTTGTTTTCACCCTTCTGTTGCTTCTGTATCTGCTGCAGATCTTCCATATTCTGGTAAGTAAAAAGCCAACCGTACTCTGCAAATATCTGATCCAGTTCCAAATTCTCTTTTCTTCCAGAGAAATGCAGATAATACTCCTTGTCCATCCTGGATAGAAATTCCTCTGCGCTTTTCCGGTATTTGCTTACATTCAGGCTAACCAATATTTTCCTTTACTGTTTTTACAATACTGTCAGCATCAAACCCATAAGCTTCAATAAGTTCCTGGGGAGTGCCCGAAGCTCCAAATTTATCTTGGACTCCCAACCTGATAACTCTGGCCGGCTGTCCCTGGGAAAGAACCTCGCATACCGCACTGCCCAGACCGCCAATTACATTATGGTCTTCTACAGTTATGACCAGCCCTGTCTTGCGGGCACTGTCCATCAAGAGCTGCTGGTCGATAGGCTTGATGGATGCCATATTTATAAGATCTACCTCTATACCCTCCTGTTCCAGTTTTCTGGCTGCATCCATGGCTATATGGGTAGTAAAGCCGGCAGCAACTATGGTGGCGGCATCACCTTCAAACAACTTAACGCCTTTGCCCAGTTCAAACTGGTACTCATCAGAAAATATAACCGGCGCCGAACCCCTGCAAAGCCTTACGTAGCAAGGGCCATCTATGTTAAGCACCTGTTCCAATACTTTTTCGGTTTCTGTAGCATCAGCCGGGGACAGCACCTTAATATTGGGAATGGACCTCATTATAGCCACATCTTCAATGGCCTGATGGGTGGCTCCATCCTCTCCAACAGTAATACCGGTATGGGTTGCGCATATCTTTACATTAAGCCGGGGGTATGCTACCGATATGCTTACCTGATCTGCAGCTCTTTTAGAGGCAAATACCCCAAAAGTAGAGGCAAACGGAATTTTGCCCATGGTGGCCAACCCAGCAGCAGCACTCATCATATTGGATTCGGCTATTCCAAAATTGAAAAACCTGTGGGGAAACTTGGAACCAAAGATATTGGTTTTGGTGGATTTGGAAAGGTCGCAGTCCAAAACAACTATATCTTCATTTTCTTCTCCCAGTTCTGCCAGTTTCTTCCCGTACGCAGCCCGGGTAGCAATCTTTTTATCTTCAGTTGAAAGAATATTTTTTATATTATCTGGAATCATAAAAACTCCTTAATTTCTAGTTTTAATACCTTTTCTTACCTGTTAAGACACTCTATGGCTTTAGCCTTTTGTTCCTCAGATGGAGCCTGGCCATGCCACTCGCAAAGGCCTTCCATAAAATCAACACCTTTTCCTTTGACCGTATTGGCAACTATAGCCGCTGGTTTATCCCTGGTGTCCATTGCTTTTTTGACCGCCTGTTCAATCTGGTCAAGATCATGGCCATCTATCTCTATTACCTCCCAGCCAAAAGCTTTCCATTTATCGGCCAGGGGTTCACTATTCATAATATCTCTGGTAAATCCGTCAATCTGGAGCCCGTTCTTATCTACAAATACAGTAAGGTTGTCCAGCTTGTAGTGCGCTGCCGCCATAGCCGCCTCCCATATCTGGCCTTCTTCGCATTCTCCGTCACCAACAACAGCAAAAACTTTTAAGCTCTGCTTATCCAGTTTTGCTCCCAGTGCCATGCCCACGGCGCAGGACAATCCCTGACCCAGCGAACCTGTGCTCATATCTACGCCCGGGGTTTTATTCATATCCGGGTGACCCTGAAGTATGCTTCCAAACTTCCTTAAAGTCTTAAGGTGGGACTTTTCAAAGTATCCCTTCTCTGCCAGTGCAGCATAGAGTACCGGACAGGCATGCCCCTTGGAGAGTACCACCCTGTCCCTGTCCTTTTTCCCTGGATCCCGGGGATCAATATTTAATATTCCGCTAAAATACAGATAGGCAAACACGTCAGTCATGGATAATGCTCCGCCAGGATGGCCGGATCCTGCCTCACATAGCATATCGATGATATCAACCCTTATCGCCTTCGCGGATTGCTGCAACTTTTTTTTCATTTCTTCTTCCATCCGGATTCCTTTCTTTATTTACATAAAATCAATTGTATAATTATAGTAAAAATAACCAGTTTTAAAAAGTTTGTAATAATATATTAGCATTAGTAGAATATATAAAAAATGATAAAAGGAAAATAATGTATAAAAAAGAGCTTTACAAAAAAATTTTGATAATTGGAGGAAATGTTGCCGGACTGGCAGCAGCCAGCCAGGCCAAAAGGGTTTACCCTGAAGCTGAAGTCATGGTACTGGAATCAGGCCAGTATATTTCCTACGGGTCATGCGGACTGCCCTATTATGTTACCGGCGAGATAAAAGATTTTGAACAGATTTTTGTCTACTCTCCCAAATTTTTTGAAGAAAAAAGGGATATCAGAATTCTGTTAAACCATAGGGTAACCCGGCTGGATACCGCCAACAAGCAGGTCATCGTAAACGACGGCCAGGCAATCGGATACGACCGCCTGATTATATGCAGCGGAGCCTCCCCGGTGCCCATTGATTTACCCGGGTCACATTTACAGAATATTTTTACATTCTGGAATGTAGTAGATACGGTAAAAGTTAAAACCTTTATTGATGAAAATAAACCCAGAAAAGCAGTGATCGCAGGAGCTGGTTCCATAGGACTGCTTATGGCAGAAACCTTTAAGGCCCTGGGTATAGAGGTGACCATAGTTGAACTGGCTGAAAAAATATTAAAAGACTATGAGACTGAAATTACCGACCTGGTGGCAGAAGCCCTGAAACAGAACCAGATTAAGGTTATGCTGTCCTCTAAAATCTTAAGCTTTGACGGCAGGGGAAGCAATTTAGCCCAATCAGCCACCATAAGCCAGTGCCATGAAACCATAAATTTGGAAACAGATATGACCCTGATGTCAGTAGGAGTTAGGCCCAACACCGATTTTCTGTCTTCTACCTCAGTAGAGCTGGGGCCATATAATGCAGTTAAGGTAAATCCAAGCCTGCAATCCTCCCATATTAATATTTTTGCTGCTGGAGACTGCGCTACGGTGAAGAATATAGTAACCGGAAAAGATGATTATATTCCCACCGCCAATAATGCTGCCAAAACCGGAAGAATAGCAGGGGCAAATGCAGCTGGCGCAAATATCACTTTTAAGGGCTCGGTTAATACCAAGGTGGATAAAATCTTTGGCCTGGAGTTTGCTAAAACAGGGATAAACATAGAAGAAGCTTCTGCTATGGGCTATGAAGTTCTCAAGGTTACCGGAAGCTATCCCTCTCATGTAAAAGCACTGCCCGGAGCCGATCCTATAACCATAGTTCTGGCGGCTGATATTAAAACCAGGAAGATCCTGGGGGCCCAGATGGTTGGTAAAAAAGAGGTAAGTAAACGTATTGATGTGTTTGCGGCTGCCATTACCGCCGAAATGACTGTAGACGATGTATATATGCTGGATCTATCCTATGCCCCCAAAGTAGCCACGGTATGGGACCCGGTAAACAAGATCTGTGCCAAAGCAGTACTTGCCCTGGACCAATCCTAGTATTTTAAAACAGGCCTTCCTGTTCACCATCCCCGTCATCTTCCTGGTCCGGATAGTAGGGGTGGCCTGAGTCATCCAGCTTTCTAAGCAGAACTGAACGCTCAAAGTTCTTTACAAAATGGGACCATCCCTCGTCCCCGCTGCCCTGGTCAAACAGGTCATTGTAGGCAGCTATCTCCGCATCCATATAATCCACATGGTGGACTATAAATGCTTCCAGTATCTTGGGCCTCTTGGGTGACCCAAATTCCTTGTATCCATGGTGGGAAAGGATTATATGTAATATTCTGTCCTTCAGGTCAGCAGGAAAACCCTTGATCTGATTAATTTTTTCCAGAACCCAGCTATACCCCATAGTTATATGGCCCAGCAGCTTGCCCTCATCAGTAAATTTAATAACTACTCCCACTTCATATTCTTTCATCTTGCCTATGTCATGGAGCAGGGCTCCGGCTATTAGCAGATCCCTGTTTATATTCTGGTAAGTATCAGCGACCAGGTCGCAGACCCTGCATACATAAAGGGTATGTTCCAGCAGCCCGCCACCATAGGCATGATGGTACTGTACTGCTGCTGTTGCCTTACAGAAGTCGGCTGCAAATTTTTTGTCACCAAAAAAAGCCTGCAGCAGCTGTTTTAAATAATGGTTTTTAACCGAATCTACCTTTAGCTTGATTTCGGCGAACATCTCGTCAACATCTCTTTTGGTGGATTTGATAAAATCAGTATAATCAATATTCTTTTTATCTTCTATTTTGGATAGAGATTCAATAGTAAGCTGTTTACTGCTCCTGTATTCACTAACCGAACCGGCAACTGCTACAAAATCACCTTCTTTAAAATCAGCAGCCTGATTTAAGGCTTCGGTCCAGACTACGGCCTGTATATCCCCTTCCCGGTCCTGCAGGGTCAACAAACAAAAATCATCCCCGTTTTTTTTCTTCTTTACTATTTTTTTGGCCACTACAAATACGGAGTTTATGTGGGAGCCAACTTTCAAATCATTTACAAATTCTTTTTTCCGGTAATTCATAATTATTTCTCTATTTCCCAATTTTTAAAATAATCTATTTTACTGTAGTCAGTCATATCATAATGTACCGGTGTAATGGATATATATCCATTTTTAATGGCACAATAGTCATCACTTTCATTTTCACACATCTGTACAAATTCTCCATCCATCCAGTAATAATTTCTTCCCCTGGGATCGGTTCTCTTGATAAAGAAATCATTGAATTTAGCAGTACTCTGGCAGGTAATTCTAATCCCCTTGATTTGTTTTTCAGGAAGGTCAGGCAAATTTATATTCAACAGTACTTTCCGGGGAAGACCGCCTCTGGATATTATCATCTTAGCCATTTTTTTGGCAAATCCGGCAGCATAGCTGTAGTCCGGATTCTTCAAATTATCTACAGATATAGCCATGGACGGTATGTCGTATACCGTTCCTTCGGTAGCAGCAGATACCGTGCCCGAATATATTACGTTCTCCCCAATATTGGCTCCCTTATTTATCCCGGATATAACCAGGTCTGGTTTTTTACCCAGAATAGCCTTTACTGCCAGTTTTACACAATCTGCCGGGGTTCCATCTACCGCATAGCCAAAAAATTTGCCGTCTCTGGTTTCTTCCCAAACCGGTATGGGGCTGAACACGGTAATGGCATGCCCTACTGCACTCCTTTCCTTGTCCGGAGCAATGACCACCACCTTAAACTGGTCATCTTCCCTAATTTCCCTATAGAGCCTGTACAGCCCTTCGGACTCAATCCCGTCATCATTGGTGAGTAGTATCGTTTTTTTATCCATACATAATTTCTATAATTTTAATTTTTTAATTTTAAACAAAAAAAATGGTTTAAGCAAAAATACCCGGGACAAGTAAAACCAGATAATACAGAAACCGTACTGTTTTCACCCCGGAGAGCACAGGCATTAAACCACCACTAAAATAGTATATAGCGCTACAGGCACCCTATAGTAAATCTTTTAAAAATTTATATTGGTAATATAATCATTATAAGCCTGTTCCCAGCTGGACGTTTGTTGGGGCTGATAAGGTTTTACTGCCGAAGAATTTTTGGATATCTCTCTTCCCTGGCTTAAATTACTTATCTGGCCTGCAGCCTTAAGCTGCATTAAGAAATTGCCTACCGAGGTAGTTTCGGTAGGACCGGCAATAACCGGTATTCCGGTAGCATCAGCTGTCCACTGGCATAATAATCTGTCTTTGGTGCCGCCTCCGATAAGATGCAGCAGCTCCAGCTTTTGGCCGGTTAACTTTTCTAATGATTTAACCTCATGCTTGAACTTTAATACCAGCCCCTCATAGAACAGCCTGGCTGCTTCCCCTATACTTTCGGGCTTATGTCCGCTGCAGTTATCCCCTATTACCTGAGGCATATCCGAGCTGGGGTGGGTAAAGGCAGGATTGTTTACATCTATAAAACCGGCAAAAGGTGAAGCAGCCCGGGCTAACTCCATGATCCTGTCCCAGGCAATTTTTTCTCCCAGATCCTTTATCCATTTAGCCCTGCATTGCTGTATTATCCACATTCCGGTTATGTTTTTTATAAATAAATTACTATCTTCTGCTCCTCCCTCATTGGAATAACCCAGATCAAAAACCTCTTTATTTATTATGGGCTTTTCTGTTTCCTTGCCCAGTATAGCCCAGGTACCCAGGCTTAAAAAAGCCCAGTTCCTGTCGCTGCTAACCGGTATTCCCGCTACAGCTGATGGGGTATCATGGGTAACCGGAGCAATGACTTCTAAAGGCCTGATTCCCAGATGGCTGCATACCGAATCAGAAATCCTGCCTATTTTTTCTCCCGGTTTGATAATAGGGGCAAACCGGTCAGCAGGAAGGCCGGCTGCCCTGAGTATTTTATCCTCCCATTTCTTTTCTACCTGGTTATACATTATTGTAGTGGTAATCCTGGTCCATTCATTAAAAGTCTTGCCGGTAAGAAAGTAATTTAAAATATCAGGTATGCTGAGATAGGTCTTACCGTATTCAATTTCCGGTGCCTGGTTTATGCTCAGGGAAAAAAGCTGAAAAAGATCAAATATAGGGCTAACCTCTGATCCCGCCAGTTTGAAAAGGTCAAAAGCTGGAATCAATTTCAGCAACTTTTTGCTGTCTTTGCTCCGCTGCTGATCCCGGTAATGTACTGGGTTGGACACAAGTTTACCGTTTTTGCCAATAAACCCAAAGTCTGCACCCCAGGCATCCAGAGCCAGTGATTGTATATCCCTGTACTGTTCCAATGATTTCTGTATGCCTATTTTAAGTTCTTCATACAGGCTTAAAATATCCCAGTATAAGGTGCCGGAAGCGTAGACCGGCCTGTTTTCAAACCGGTGGGTTACCGCCATGCTATATTTATTACCATCAAAGCTGAATACGGCAGCTCTTCCATTGCTGGCCCCAAAATCAAATACCAGATAATTTCTATTGCTCATCGATCCCCCTAATCAATTAATAAAAATAGTAAGGATATTAAAAGATTAATACAGTTTTCTTAAATTTAAAAGTCTTAAACCCGGCAGGACCTTGGTATAAAATAATAAGGGGCCATGCTCCCTTTTTCAGAAGCATGGCCCCTTATGGTTTTTAGCCTATTTTAAGGCATCTTTTCTTTTCTGGACATATTCTTCAATTTCCTGCATGGACCCGGAAAATTCTTTAGCCGTATACTGGAAAGCTGCCTGATCTATAAAATCATCAATTGCAATTCCGTCTTCTTCATAGCCTTCCACAAAATAAGGTATCTTGAGTAATTTTTCCATTATCTCATCCGGTGCCGGATCATCCATCTGGCAACCCAGCTCTTTCTGGTCACAAATCTTTATAAAATCGCTTATCATCTCCGGGTTTATGGTATAAACCATATTGCCGCCAGCAACTTTTTCTATATGAAGTACCTCGTCAGGTTCTGGACCCACCCTGGAAGAACACAGCAGCAGCTTGCTGTAATAACCCCTGGATTTGTCATTTAATATCTGGTGGGCTTTCTTGGCTATAGCCACACCGGTCCATCTCTGAAGCTCTTCGGTTAACTCGATACCAGCCTGTTTTGCGCTTTCAAAATATGGTTCCCTGGCTTCAAATCTGCCAATCATGATAGTAATTACTGATCTCCACTGACTGTAATCTATCCCCCATTGCTGGCCTCTCTCATACCCTCTTTTCACTGCTTCTGCTACCTGTACTACCTGGGGAACATCAAATACCAGAGTAGCATTGGTGGGAATACCTACCGATGTCAACATTTCAATTACATAAATACCCTCTTTGGACCCAGGACATTTAACCATGATATTCGGTGATATCTTCTTTAAAACCAGAGCCTGCCTGAGCATCTCTTTTACATCGGTTACCAGACGCGGGTCTACCTGGGCACTAACATAACCCTTCTTATAGCCTGACTTTTCAAACAAAGGCATAAACAGTTTGGTGCCCTCTTCGGTTATTGCTTTATATACCTCCCAGGCCAGCTCATAGTTTGATTTGGCCGGGTTTTCTTTTATTATCCTATCCACTATGGGATCAACCTTTTCCGGAATAAGGTCCAGAACTTTTCTGGTGAGTTTCGGATTTGTGGTTATTCCGTCAAAAAGTGTATCCTGCGGGTTATCAAAATCAAAAAGTTTCTTAAGTCTTTCAGCGGCCAGCTTCTTGTCCTCTGCCGGTGCATCCTTTAATTCATCCTCGGCCCATTTTTCGAACGCAAGCGGTGATGAATCCCACCAAATCTCCATATCCTCTGAGGTTTCAGATAGACGTTGTATTGCGGATTTTTCATATTTTGCCATTTTTTATCCTCCAATTGTTAAAAATTACAATTTGTAATAATACCTAAATAATTAATTTAAATCAATTTCCTAACTGCCTCCACTATATCCGCCTGGTGAGGTATGGAAGCCTGCTCCAGGGTAGAATTATAGGGGATAGGGGTGTTAAGGCCGGCCACAACTTTTATGGGAGCATCCAGCCAGTCAAATGCTGAATCTACCACCCGGGCACAAATATCTGAAGCCACGCTTCCTCTCTGACAAGCCTCACTGACTATTACCAGCCGGTTAGTCTTTTTTACCGATTCTATTAATGCCTGTTCATCCAGGGGCACCAGAGTCCTGGGATCAAAGACTTCACAGCTTATTCCCTCCTTCTCCAGCTCTTCTGCAGCCTTAAGGGCTTCAAAAACCATGGCCGAATAAGCAAAAATGGTTATATCGGTTCCCTCTCTTTTGATATCCGCGCTGCCAAAGGGTATGAGGTACTCCTCGGCGGGGACTTCTCCCTGGTTAAGATAAATCATTTTCTGCTCTATAAACATAGTGGGATTATCATCCCTTATAGCAGTCTTGAGCAGGCCTTTGGCATCATAAGCTGTAGAAGGCATAACTACTTTAAGTCCCGGAACATGATAGAACCATGCTTCCAGGCTCTGGGAATGCTGGGCGGCCACTCCCCTGCCGGCTCCCCCCTGAGTCCTTATAACCAGAGGCACATTCAAGCTATCGCCAGTCATATACCTGATTTTTGCTGCCTGGTTTACAATCTGATCCATGGCCAGGGTTGCAAAATCTATAAACATAATTTCTGAAATAGGCCGGTATCCGGTAAGAGCCGCTCCCACGCCGGCACCCAGAATAGCTGCTTCAGAAATAGGAGTGTTTATCACCCGGTCCGGGCCATATTTGTCCAATAAGCCTTTATAGACCCTGAAAGCTCCGCCATAAACCCCGATGTCTTCACCAATAAGAAATACTTTCGGGTCCCGGTCCATTTCCTCAATAATAGCCTGCCTTAATGCTTCTCTATATTCAATCTCTGCCATGATTTTCCTTCCCTATCGCTTGCCCTAAAATATCATTTAGATGTGTTTGACTTCTTCTAAGAATTGTTCCAGGTCAGGCTCCGGGCTTTGTTCGGCAAACTTAACCGATTCCTCTACACTATCGGTTATCTCTCTATCAATATCCTGTACCTGCTTTTTGGTAACCACTTTTTCCTTAATTAGCTTCTGTGTATAGTTGGTTACCGGATCTTTTTCGCTCTTATAGTAATCGGCTTCTTCCTTTTTTCTGTATTCTGCCGGGTCATTGGGATGATGTCCGGTAAACCTGTAGGTTTTTGCTTCAATAAGGGATGGTCCCCGGCCTTTTCTGGCCCCGCGGGCAGCGTCTGAAACTGCCTTAAATATCTGCTCAGGATCTGTACCGTCCACTATTATTCCCGGCATGGAATAGGAATCTGACCTATCGGCTACATCTTCACAGGCTACTGAATCCTTGGAACACATGGAAATAGCATACAAATTATTTTCACATATATATATGACCGGCAGTTTAAAAACTGAGGCCATATTTAAAGACTCATGAAAAACACCATTATTGGCAGCCCCGTCTCCGAAAAAGCAAAGAACCACCCTACCCCTGCCTTCCAGTTTGCAGCTAAATCCGGCTCCAACCGAAATGGGAATACCTCCTCCCACAATACCATTGGCACCCAGAATCTTGAGATGGGTATCTGCAATATGCATTGAACCTCCCCGGCCCTTGCAATAGCCGGTACTCTTTCCCAGCAGTTCTGCCATCATCTTATTCAGGTCACCGCCCTTGGCAATACAATGCCCATGGCCTCTATGGGTAGAAACTATATAATCATCTTTTTTTATAGCCTGGCAGGCTCCAGAAGCTACTGCTTCTTCGCCCAGATAAGGATGTAAATATCCCCATATTTTCCCTGTCTGGTACAACTGGATGGTTTTTTCCTCAAATCTTCTGATTTTTAACAGGGTTTTAAGTATAGTAATTCTATCGGTCTTAGTTAATCCCGGCATACCTACTCCCAAAGGTTTAAAGTTAATGTAGTAATTATATGCAAATTATTGCATATATGCAATAATAGAGCATTTATTTCCTTTTCAGTACTATTTCCGCAGCCTTGCTGTCAGTAATCAATATATTAATTAGCCTGCCTTTTAGTGCCCCGTATATAGCATCAGATTTAAGCTTATCCCCGGCTACCCCTATGGAATAAGGCACCTTGTGTAATAACCCAGCAGGCATGGCGATTAGCCTTCCGGAAAGCTTGCTGTCACATATTTTGCCCTGTATATTGAAGAAGTGAGAAAAAACATCTCCTATAGCACCTTCTTGTCTTAAAACTTCCAGGTCTTCAGGAGGGATATGGCCGGTTTTTATAAGGGTAGATATCATCTTGGGGTATAATGCTCCTATCCCCACCAGGGCAATAGTTATTCTACCAAAATACTCGGTGGTTTTTTTAATGGAGGACTCATTTAAAAAAAGATCATGGCTTTCTTTGGTGTCCACTATGGCCGGAGCATACAGCAGGTGGGGGTTTACCCCAAACCTGGAAGCAAACCTGCGGGCAATATCATGGCAGTTTAAGTTCACTGAAAGTTGATGGATACCTCCAGTTATCTGCACCACCTCTACCTGTTTGTTGATCTTGGAGGGCAGATGATTTATAACCTCATTTATGGTGGTTCCCCAGGAAACACCAATAATATCTTCGTCCTTTATAATTTCTAAAAGGTAATTGGCAGCTGCCTGGCCCAGTTTGCTCTTGAGCTCTTTATCGGAAAGGCCGCTATTCTCCACCACTATGGCCCGCTTGAGATCAAACTTCTTTTCCAGTTTTTCCTCCAGGCTGGATAGCCCCTTGGTAGGGTCAATAATATTTATCTGAACCACTCCAATATTAATGGCCTTCTTAAGTATCCGGTTAACCTGATACTTGGAAATTTTCAGTTTGGTTGATATATCTTCCTGGGTTAATCCGTCCCGGTAATAAAGGCTGGCTACCTTTACCATTAGTTTTATGTCATAAGTCATTTAACTACTGTTCCAGTTGCTCAATCTTCTTTACTTTACTTACCGTACCCCCGGTCCTCTCTATGGAAAGCCAGACCTTGAGTATCTCCTGGGCCAGCTTGGTTCCTACGATAAAGGAACCCATGGTAAGCACCTGGCAGTCATTGGATAATATGGATCGCTGGGCGGAATAAAGGTCATGGCAGACTGCCGCCCTTATACCTTTAAATTTATTGGCGCATATAGCCATCCCTAACCCTGTTCCGCATACCAGTATTCCCCGGTCGTAGGTTCCATCCTGTACCGCTCTGGTTACTTCCGCGGCTACATCGGGATAATCGCCCTCTACCTCAAATACTTTGTATTCAATATTTTTTTGTTCTAAAACCTGTATAAGGTCCTGCATCCTATCATTTGCATTAACATCACAGCCAATTGCAATTTTCATTTTTCCTCCTATTTTGTATTTAAAAATTCTTCTATCTTTTTGGCAATACCGGATCCGGTAAGCCCGTAGTATTCAATAAGTTCATCGTACTGGCCTACTACCGCAAAAACATCATTTATTCCTATCTTCTTTATCGGAGCCGGGCCTGATTCTGAAAGGACATTGGCCACTATGCTGCCCAGTCCATTAACCACGCTATGTTCTTCTACCGTAACTACCTTCCTGGTTTTGGCACTGGACTCCAGAATTATTTGCCTGTCTATAGGTTTAATGGTAGATATATTTATAACTTCTGCATTAATACCGGAAGCTTTCAGCAAAGCAGCAGCGTCCAGGCAATTGGCCACCATGGTTGAAGTAGTGATAACCGTAACATCATTACCCGCCACCATAACTTCGCCCCGGCTTATGTTTAAGGTATAGTCTTCAGGATTTAGGCGCCTGGCTTTCTGGCGGTGAATCCTTAAATATACCGGGCCGTCCAGCTGGGCAGCCTTAAAAATGGCCTCCCTGTACTGGGGACCGTCAGCTGGAGATATAATGGTTACATTGGGTACAGAACCGATAACCCCTATATCTTCAAGAACCACATGGGTGGGGCCCAGAGGCCCTACCGAGAAACCACAGTTGTTTCCCATGATATTTACATTTAACTTGGTTTTACAAACATCGTCCCTTATCTGCTCAAAACACCTGAAGGCAACAAAAGGTACATAAGCTGCTATAAAGGGTATCTTGCCGCTAATGGCCAGGCCTGCCGCTTCCCCCATTCCATTCTGCTCCTGGATCCCAAACTCAAAATGCCTTTGGGGGAAATTCTGGTTGAAAGGACCGCCGGATGCCCCCAGTGATGAATCACAGGATACATATACTACCCTGCTGTCTTCCTGGCCCAATTCTACCAGAGCGTCAGCTATAATTTTTCTGGGATTTTCGTATATATAATTTTCATTATCCAATTTCAGCTTGCTCCTCTCTTTTTCTCTTTTGGACCACATCAATGGCCTGATCAATTTTGTCCTGTTCGCAGTGCCAGTGGTGGAATTCAAATCTGTCTTCCCCAAACTCAAGCCCACTGCATTTTATTGTATCCGCAATAATGGCAGAGGGTTTTCCTTTTTTGAAGGGAATTTCTGAGAGTACCCTGTATATTTCAGAAAAGTCATGCCCATCAATGGTTTTTACTTCCCAGCCAAATGACTCGAACTTAGCCTCAAAAGGTGAAGTATCCATAATATCTTCAGTTCTGCCATTTACCTGCAGGTGGTTTCGGTCTACTATGGCCACCACATGGTCAAGATGGTGATGGCCGGCAGCCATAACTGACTCCCATACACTGCCTTCTGCGCATTCCCCGTCACCGAGGACAACAAAAACCCGGTAATCTTTTTTATCCAGCCTTCCCGCAAGTGCCATGCCATTGGCCACCGGCAAACCATGGCCCAGCGAGCCGGTAGGAAATTCAACCCCGGGCAGGACTTTTTCATCAGGATGCATGGGCACCCTGGTATCCAGGGTATTATAGGTCCACAGCACTTCTGTATCAAAATAACCCTGGTCAGCCAGACAGGCATACAGGGCCAGGCACTTATGGCCGGCAGATAATACAAACCGGTCCCTGTCTTCCCATTTGGGCTTCTTGGGGTCATGCTTAAGTATTTTATTATATAGAACGGTCATAATATCCAGACTGGAAAAAGCTCCTCCTATATGTCCTTCTCCAAACCGCATCATCTTAAGTATATTGACCCTGGCCTGATAGGACTTTTCATGTAGAGCCATCAATTCCTGTTTACTCAATTCTCCCATATTTATTCCTTATCTAATTGTTTTAATAATTCTTAAAATTTTTATTATGTCTTTACGGGGATGACAAATAAATCCATATCCCTAAAAAGCCTTTCACATAAAAATACCATTATTTAGTTTAATAGCCAACAATTGTTTTGTTAAAAACCACTATAAAAGTGCTTCCCTTCTGTTATATACCCGGCATACATACATATCCTAAGGATTTTTCCCGAATAAGCCGCAGTAAAATAAATTACTTTTTGCCCTGTCGGTTATGGTTTGAATATGGATTTAAACTGATTATAGTTTATCCCTGCTTCCCCTATAAGCCTGGGGTTGGAAGCTCCTTTTTTAGCGTCATTATGGTAATCAGAACCGCCGGTAAAGAATTTAACCCTGCCGCCATATTTGTGCTCTACTTCTTCCTTTATCTGCTGCCCGGACATGTTCCCCTGGTAAGTGGTCTTATCATAAGTATAGCAGGATTCCATGCCGTCCAGGCCGGCATCTATCAGTTTATCTATATACTGGTCTCTGCTTACCTTGCCCAGAACCTCTGAATCTACCCGCTCATCTATAAGGTAGGGATGAGCCAGCACCGCAATCCCCCGGCAAGATTTAATTATATATATAGCCTCCAGAGGACTTACCTTGTTCCTTTTTACATTAAGCCCGGGGTTATCTCTGACCATCAATTTAGCCTGGCTCCAGGATTGGGCATAACCTTTTTTGGCCATAGCCTCAAATATATGTTTTCTTTGCACCTCTTCCGGAAGCCTCTGCTGCCGGTTGCCATCAACATCCTGGTAGTTTAATATATCCTGCTGGTAATCTATGGGCATACCTTCTTTGGTCAGCACCTCACATAATTTATGGTAAGCATCTACCTTGCTTTGTTTGGCCCTCTGAACTTCCTGCTTGAAACGATCACAGCTCCAATCCAGTTCGTACCCGATTATATGTACATCATCCACATTACTGTCACAGGAAAACTCATCGCCTTGAACCAGATCAAGTTCCAGGCCACGGGCAAACTGCTTTATTTCAACCCTCTTCCCCTCATGGGTTATATTCAAAACCGGACCAATATCATGATCTACCATCCCTATTGCTTTCATGCCCAGCTCTGAAGCCTTAGTTATCAGCCGGCCGGGACTGTCATTCCCATCAGACCGGGTGGTATGGCAATGAAGGTCGCATTCATATTCTGGTTTGTAGCTATTAATGGTTATCACATTCCTTTTAGGCTTTATCAGCACTTCCAAATATTGTAATATATTCCTTAACCAGTTTTTTAACTTCTTCTTTTACAAAGTCTATTTTTTTAACCGGTTCATATTCCTGGGGGTGTTCTTTTATATATAAATCACAGGAATCTATGTATTTATGCTTTATCTCGGTAGATATATTCATCTTAGAAATCCCGTAGGTCCTTATCCTGGCTAATACCTGCCTGCTTAAACCGGAACATCCATGGATAACAATTGGAAAGTCAGTTACTTCCATTATCCTTGCCAGCCGGTCATAATCAAGTTTTGGCTCTCCAGAGTAAAGACCATGGGCTGTACCAATGGCTACCGCTAAACTGTCAATCCCCGTCTTCTTTTGAAAATCTACCGCCACTTCGGGATCAGTCAGCATTACCTTGTCCGGATCCACCTGTACCTGCTCTTCAGTTCCGCCAATGTGACCCAGTTCACCTTCTACGGTAATCCCTTTCTGGTGGGCCATATCTACCACTTTTTTGGTCATTTCAATATTTTCTTCATAGGGCAAGCTGGAACCATCTACCATAATGGAACTCCACCCATGGCTGATGCAGTTTTCAATCATATCCATATCTGTTCCATGATCCAGGTTCATGGCAATGGGAACATCGGTCTCCCGGGACAGGTTCTGGACTAAATCTACCAATACCATATATCCCATAGCCTTAACTGTTTTCTGGGAGGTCTGTATAATTATCGGAGACTTTTCATCTATGGCCGCTTCAGCTACCGATACCATGGATGTATGATTGACTATATTAAAAGCCCCTACCACAAAATTTTCTTTTCTGGCTTTAATTAACATGTCTTTAGTGTTTATATAAACCATAAATACCCACCCCTGTTTTAATTTTGAAATACTTATTTTAGTTTATGCAATATCTTGCAATTATGCAATAATAAAAATAGAATAAAAGTCCCGGTTTAGAGTCATTCCGTATTATTTTTGTTGGTTGATTTTATACAGCACTAATAATAGAATGCATAAATATCAACAATATAAAAAGCCATGTCCAAGTTAAGAAAAAAACATAAAAAAGGCAATGCCGGCGCCAAAGCATTAATAGTGCTGGTAGCTCTGTTTTTGCTGACAGTAATTATATTTCTCACCGCTTTCACCGGTTTGGGTATTGCCGTTACCGACATTATTGGAAACTTCATGTCGGATTTGCCAGAGCTGGAAGAGTATAATCCTGCCGAATCCGCCCTAACTTCCAAGATATATGCAGCAGATAATACCCTTATTGCCACCTTTCACGGAGTTGAAAACCGGGAAGCAGTACCCCTTCAGAGATTACCCCGGAACCTGGTAAATGCAGTAGTGGCCATTGAAGATGAAAGATTCTACCAGCATAAGGGCGTGGATCCCGAGGGCATAATAAGGGCTTTTATTATAAACCTTCAAACCGGAGATATTACCCAGGGAGCAAGCACCATTACCCAGCAGGTAATAAGGAACCTTTATATACCTGAAGAAAAATACGAAATAACCTACGACCGCAAGATAAAAGAAGCCATTCTGGCTTATCAGCTGGAAAAGATATACACCAAAGAAGAGGTCCTGGAGATGTATCTCAATACTGTATACTTTGGAGAAGGGGCTTACGGAGTCCAGGCAGCATCCCAGGTTTATTTTAATAAAAATGTGGATTACCTTAACCTGGCGGAAGCTGCCCTGATAGCAGGCCTGCTCCGTTACCCTAATAAAACCCCCTATATTGACCAGACTTGGTCCCTGGAAAGAAGAAATATAGTACTTTCCAAAATGCTGGAGTTAAATTATATAAACAACCAGCAATATCAGGACGCTATAAATACCCCTGTAGTGCTGCAGCGGTCAGTCGAAGAAACGGAAGAGGGTTTTGCCCCTTATTTTGTTGAATATGTAAAACAGCAGCTTATAGCAAAATATGGAGTTAGCCGGGTTTTTAAGGGTGGTTTTGAAATTTATACCACTCTGGAGCCCGATATGCAGATAGCTGCCGAAGAAGCCATAGAAGAAATACTGTATGATCCTGAAGACCCGGCAGCCGCTCTGGTGGCCATGGATCCCGCCACCGGATACATCAAGGCCATGGTGGGGGGGAAAGACTTTACAGATATGAAATTCAACCTGGCCTCCCAGGCCAAGAGGCAGCCAGGCTCAACTTTTAAGGTGTTTGCACTGATGGCTGCACTGGAACAGGGCATAAGCCCACTAATGACTTTCGACCCCAATGGTCCGGTAATATTTAATATAGAAGGAAGTGAGCCCTGGGAAGTCTCCAACTATATGGGGACCAATTACCAGACCGATGAAATGACTATTATGGATGCCACCATAAACTCGGTAAACGTAGTGTATTCGCAGCTTATAATGAAAGTAGGAGCATTCAGCCTGGTAGATATTGCCAAAAGGATGGGCATTGTATCTGACCTGGAGCCCTACCCGGCTATTGGCCTGGGAGGCCTTACCACCGGGGTATCACCATTGGAAACATGTAATGCTTTTTCAACTATTGCCAACTACGGTGAAAAAAATGATCCGGTAGCCATAATCAAGGTAACCGATAGTGAAGGTAATATTTTAGAAGAACACCAGCCTAATCCAACCCGGGCCGTATCCGCCATTAATGCTTACCGGGCTATAGAAATAATGCAGCAGGTAGTCCAGAGAGGCACAGGTACTCGGGCCAGGCTTGAAGACCGTCCAGTAGCCGGAAAAACCGGTACCACCCAGGAAGCTGAAAATGCCTGGTTTACCGGGTTTACAACCAACCTGGCGGCCTGTGTATGGATTGGTTACCCCGAGGAAAATAAAGAGTTGGGGGTAATACATGACGTAAGGGTTCAGGGCGGTACACTGCCTGCCATGATCTGGAACCTGTTTATGGAAGAAGCTACCCGGAAACTGCCCGCAGAGGAATTTGTAAGACCAGAAGACGATTTAATAGAAGTGCAGGTAGTCCACAATCCTGAAACCGGTGCAATTATGCTGGCAAACAGGTCTACCCCTTTTGAGCAAATCGAATTAAGACAGTTTCATTATGGGCAGGAACCCAGGTCATTGGATACTACAGAGGGTTTAAAACTTCCTAATATAACACTAATGCCTAAAGACCAGGCAAATAATATTTTGATAGATGCCGGATACACTCATATAGAATTTATTGAAGAAGTATTTGGAGGTGTACCTCCAGGTTATGTTCACAGGCAAGAACCTTTATGGGATGAGGAAGTTGACCCTATAAGAATAATCAAGGTTTGGGTAAATCCAGGGGGAGTGCCAGCCGGAGACCCCGGGGAAATAATAAAGCAGTTACAGGAAAACCTTCCTACTGTACCAAATATTATAAATCTACCATGGGATCAGGCAAACCATATGTTAATATATTCAGGATATAATAATATTGAGTATATCTATGAAAAAATCGATGGGGTACCTCAGAATTATACCTATAATCAGCAACCTTCTGGAGGACAAAAAGCCAGTCTTAACCAGAAGATAAAAGTTTGGGTAAATCCCTGATATTTTATGGATAAATCGTATCCAGGTCCTTATATGGCCCGGGTATTACATGAACAGCCAGCAGTTCTCCTGCTCTTTTTGCAGCTTCAGCACCAGCGTCTATTGATGACTTTACTGCCCTTACATTTCATTTGATAAATATGGTTACATAGCCGCCGCCAATCCTTACCTGTCCCATTAGCTCTACATTTGCGGCTTTGACCATAGCATCTGCTGCCTCTATGGAGCCTACCAGACCCCTGGTTTCAATTAAACCAACAGCATACCCTTCCATCTGCTACCACCTCTTATTCTAAATTGACTTCCTTATCCCCAAAAATCAATTTCTCAATTTTTGCTACAATAATAGAATCCAATCCCATATTTTTGGTCTGGTCAGTGGCCCTGGCCGGGGTACCGTTAGCCACCATCACTGTTTCATCTATCCCTACCCCTATAAGATCAGCGGAAACTACAAAATTATGAGTAAAATTGCCGTCCATATCCAACTCTGCTACTACCATCAACTTTAAGCCATTGTAGTTTTCATCCTTTATAACCGATACCACATTTCCTATTACTTTTCCCAGCATCATGTTAATCACTTACCCCGATATCTACAGAATCAATAATAGCGGTTATGGTGGTGTCAGCAGGGACCAGTTTATCCGGAAAAGCCCAGGTTGCTTCGGTGCTTACCTCATAACCTATATATTCGCCCATGGATACTCCCAAAGGATCCAGGGCCAGGGTTTTTTTACCGGTAAGCTTGCCGGTCTTTATATCTACATCTTCAATTATTTTTATGGCTATGCCCTCCAGCGAAGGATGCTTGAAATTAGAATAAGTTTTACCAATAACTTTTCCGTAAAACATTTTATTTCTCCATCAAAAATTTGTATTTTGAATCAACATGTACCGATTCCACTTTGGCCGAAATGCCTGCATTTATAGGCATGTTATCATAGCCTACTATTTTCCTGGCAGAACTTCCTCCCACTATCAGCACCTTGTCTCCGGTTCCAATTCCCAGTTTTTTATCCACAGCAACCACATATTTTTCTGTCTCTTCACCGGCCAGATCCAGCAATTTAACCAAAAATATTTTAGCTGCCTTCATGGTCTTGTCTTTTACGCTGCAGACCAGCTCTTTTTTAACTACACCTATATTCACTTCTCTTCCCCCCTGCCATCCAACCTGGCCACTATGGAAGTATCGGTAGGCACCTCTGCAGTCATATCGGTCATCTTGGAAGCACTGCCGGTGGTAATAAGTACCATATCACCATATCCCACATCTATGGTATCTACAGCTACGGTATAACTGTCAGTATGGCTAAAATTACTGTCCAATATATTAACTACATATAATTGTACTGGATCTAACTGCTTCATTTTAGAAACTGAGGTTATGCTACCTACAACTTTTGCTATATCCATAATTATTCATACATATTTATTTTATCTATTTTTGCTACTATGGAAGCCCTGATAGGCACATTTTCTCTTCCCACAATATTGCTTACGGTGTCTCCGTCATCGGTAAGCAGCACTGTTTCTCCAACCCCCACTCCAATAGCATCCTCTACCAGATAATATTGATTGGATTGTTTTCCATAAGGATTGATAGCCTGGGCTATCTTAAGCTTGGTATTCTCAATTTTTTCCACTTTTATGGTACTTACTACAGTACCGATTACTCTGGCAATCTCCATATAATGCTTCCGGTTTCGCCTGATTTGTCCCTTAAAATTAGTTAATTATAACATAAATACATATATAGCTTACAGGTTTTTTTGCCAAACTTCTACCATCACCGTATTAGAGATTTGCCAGGCGGCAGATAGCAATATCTGTGATTGCAGCCCTTAGAAAAAGATTAGCTTGCTTTTAAAAAATCCGGTTTTAAAGTTTTGTTTATTATTGTATATTTATTACCTACAGGAAATTAGATAAGAGGATAGGTTATGAGCAGCAATGATAAACAGGTAAGGGTAAGGTTTGCGCCCAGCCCCACTGGATACCTGCATATTGGCAGTGCCAGAACTGCATTTTTTAACTGGCTTTATGCTAAAAAAAACCAGGGGGAATTAATACTCAGAATTGAGGATACCGATATCCTGAGACATGTAGAAGATTCCCTGCAAAGCCTGACCGATTCCTTAAAATGGCTGGGCCTGGATTGGGATGAAGGCTATGAGTCCGGCGGAGACCTGGGGCCATACCGTCAATCCCAAAGAAAAGAAATGTATGTAAGGTATGCAGAACAATTAGTGCAGCAGAGTAAAGCCTACCGCTGTTTCTGTACACCTGAAACCTTGAAACAAAAAAGGGAAAGCCTGGAAAAAGAAGGAAAGACCTTTAAGTATGACCGCCATTGCCTGAAATTAACTGATGAAGAGATAGAAAGAAAAATAAGTCAGGAAATGCCCTATGCCCTAAGGCTCCGCCTGCCGGATGACCAGATAATTTCATTTAAGGATATAGTTTATGGAGAAATTTCTGTAAATACTGAAAATTTGGATGATTTTGTAATCTTAAGGTCAAATGGGCTACCCACCTATAATTTCAGTGCAGCTGTAGATGATGCCCTGATGAAGATAACCGATGTTATAAGGGGTGAAGACCATCTGTCCAATACACCCAAACAGATACTTATCTATATGCTGCTTGGTTTTACCATACCGCAATTTACCCATCTTCCCATGATTCTGGGAAGCGATGGACAGAAATTGAGCAAAAGGCATGGTTCGGTAGCCATTGAAGCCTACCGGGACCAGGGAATTTTGCCGGAAGCTATACTCAATTACCTTGCTCTGCTGGGATGGTCACCGGAACAGGAGCAGGATATGTTTACAGTTAAGCAGCTGCTGAAAGATTTTGATTTAAAAGATATTAATAAAAAACCGGCCCGATTTGATTATGAAAAACTCATATGGATAAACAGCTGCTGGATACGTTCTCTGGATACAGATCAGCTGGCTTCCATGATAGCCAGAAAGGTAAAAGAGTCTATTGACTCCCAACAGGCCCTTGCCGGATGGGATACCGGCCTTGATGAAAAATGCACCCAGATTGCCCCCCTTATAAGGGAAAGAATAAAAACTCTAAACGAAATCCCGGATTGGGTCTTCCCCTACTTTACCACTGTTTCCTATACTCCTGAATCCTTAAGCTTTTTTGACCTGAAAAAGGTTGATGCTCCCCTGGTGCTGGAGGAAACTATAAAAATATTTGCCGGAATGCAGGATTTTGATTCCCAGGAAATTGAACAGGCCCTCAGGCTTAAATCAGAGACTATGGATTGCAGCTTCAGGAATTATATATCGGTAATAAGGATGGCCTTATGGGGGACCAAGGTAAGCCCCCCCTTATTTAAAACCATGGAAATACTGGGCAGGGATTTAACCCTTCACCGGTTAAATAATTACCTGAAAGCTCTGAAGGCTAGAGCCTGAACAGCATCTCTTCCGGTTTCAGATCTCTTCCCAGTTCCACCACTTTCTTGGTAAAGCTGGCTACTACCACTTCCTCGTTGGTAGGTATTATGTATACCTTTACTTTTGAATCTATGGAATAGTCAGAAGATATAAGCCCAAGCTGGCCGTTTACTTCCTTGTTCCTGGATAAATCAAGCTTTATGCCCATAAATTCCAGGTCCTCAAGTATTCTTTCTCTCATATAGGCATTGCCTTCTCCAATACCGCCGCCAAATACCATGCAGTCAAGGCCGCCCAGTACTGTGGCCAAAGAACCGATATACTTCCGTATACCATCAACATAAAGGTCTACAGCCAGTTTTGCCCTCTTATTGCCCTGTTCCGCTGCAGCCAGTATTTCCAGCATATCGTCAGACCCGATACCAGCTGTTCCTTTGAGGCCGGCATTATTGGATATTTGCTCCTGGGCCTCCTCTACCGTCAGGCCTAACTCTTTCATGGCATAAAGCAGAGCAGTTGCATCCGCATCGCCAACTCTGGTGCCCTGAAGCAACCCTGAATTGGGAGAAAAATCCATGCTGGTATCCACAGATTTTCCACCGGCCAGAGCAGTCATGGAACTGCTGCCGCCGAGGTGTATGGTTACCAGTCGAATATCTTCCGTGCCTTCCAGCTGGTATGCTTTGGCAGAAAGATACCGGTGGGAAGAACCATGGAAACCGTTCTTCTTTATTCCCAGCTGTTGATACCATTCCCAGGGAAAGCCGGAATACCTCCTGAACTCCGGTATGGAATAATGGAAAGATGGCTCAAAAACTCCTACCATGGGAACATCCAAAATCTTATCGAATATACCTATGGTTTCAATATAGGGAATATTGTGTACCGGAGCCACAAAGGCAAATTTTTTCATCTCTGCCAGGGTTTCAGGGGTCAGCATATTGGCACCGTTCTTTACACCCAGTATGGTTTTAAAGCCCATGGCTTCAATATCCTGGGGTTTGTTAATGACTCCATTGGCCACATACCAATCCAGTATGAGTTTTATTCCATCTTCAAAACCGCAGACTTCCACTACTTCTTTCCGGGTGTCTTCATCGCCAGCACTGTGGCTGAAATTGGACTGGCCCTCCGTCTTGATCTTGTCCAGATTGGCCTGTCCCAGAGTCTTAACATTATTTTGATCATCAATATCAATAATTTTACTCTTCAGGGAGGTGCTGCCTACATTCCCGATTCCTATAATCATTATTTGGCCCCTTTCGATATCATTTAAAGGTTTGCATTACAAAGCAAATAAATTATATTATTTTTTATGGCTTTCCTCAAATAAAGAAACCGGCGAAAGGACTGGCAATGCAGAGATTATTTTTTGGTTTGTTCAAAATGTTTTCTTAGCAGTTCCAGTTGTTTGGCTATATTGGCCCTATCTTCTTGCAGGCAGTCCGTGTTATTGATTTTATCTGCCAGCGCTAAAGAAACCAGGGCTGAAAGAGATATGCCTAGCTTGTCAGCCTTATCTTTTGCTCTTTTCATCAGATCCCGGTCTAACCGGAAACTGTGCATTTTCTTGGACATGCCCCCATACTAAGAATTGTTGACCAATATGTCAACAAGCTAGCGACAGCGATAAATTTTTACCAGTGGAATTTTTTCCTAAAAATATTTAAAATCTAAAGAGTACATAAAGGAAAGGACAATTTATGGCAGATAAAATATTTTTTGACCATGCCTCGGCTACGCCGGTTAATAAAGAAGTGCTGGATGAAATGCAGCCTTTCTTTTCCACCCACTACGGCAATCCTTCCAGCCTGCATGATTTTGGTCAACAGGCCAAGGATGCACTGGAAGAAGCCCGCAGCAGGGTTGCCCGGCTTATAGGGGCTTCCCCGGAAGAGATTTATTTTACCTCCAGTGGTACAGAATCCAATAACTTTGCCTTATTCGGGCTGGCCAGGGCATTGCAGTCAAAAGGACAACATATAATCTCTTCCAGTATCGAGCATATATCCATACTGAATCCTTTAAAGGAACTAAAAAAAATGGGCTGGCAGTATACCCTGCTGCCCGTAGATGAATATGGTTTGGTGGATGTAAAACAACTGGAAAAAGAGATAAGGGAAGATACGGCCCTCATAACTGTTATGCATGCCAATAACGAAGTAGGCACCATACAGAATATTAAAGATTTGGCCCAGATAGCCAGCAGCCACGATATTGTCTTTCATAGCGACGGAGTGGCAACAGCTGGTATTATAGAGGTGGATGTTAACCAGCTGGGGGTTGATGCTTACAGTGTTTCGTCCCAGCAGATGTATGGGCCCAAGGGGGCAGCTGCTCTGTATATAAGGAAAGGCACCAGGGTAAAGCCTTTTATTATTGGAGGTACCCAGGAAAGCGGCAGAAGAGCGGGCACAGAAAATGTCCCGGCCATTGTCGGGTTTGGCAAAGCCGCAGAGCTGGCTAAAGCGGAGATGGATAAAAATAAAAAGCACCTTACCAGCTTAAGGGATCAACTTATTGAAGGCATTACCAAAAGCATAAAGAATGTAAAGCTCAACGGTCATCCGGAGCAGAGGCTTCCCGGAAATGTGCATTTTAGTTTTGAATATATAGAAGGCGAATCTATCCTTCTATTGCTTAATATGGAAGGAATAGCTGCGGCCAGCGGATCCTCCTGCGTTTCCCAGGCATTAAAGAATAGCCAGGTGTTGCTGTCCATGGGCATTAGCCCTACTATGGCCCAGGGCTCAGTATTATTTTCACTGGGAAAATTTAATACTGAAAAAGAAGTTTTAAAAACTGTTGAGGTCTTGCCTCCAATAATTAAAAAATTAAGACAGATGTCACCTTTGTATAAGGAAGAATAGAAAAGGGGTATTTATGGTTACATATAGCGATAAGGTAATGGATCATTTTATGTCTCCCAGGAATGTGGGAGAGATAAAGGACGCAGATGGTATAGGTGAAGTAGGCAATCCGACCTGCGGGGATATGATGACCTTTTATATAAAGGTCAAGGATAATAAATTGGAAGATGTGAAATTTAAGACTTTTGGTTGTGGGGCTGCCATTGCCGTTTCCAGCATGGTCAGCGAAATAGCCAAGGGTAAAACTTTGGATGAAGCTCTCAAAATCACCAATAAAAGTGTTGCAGAGGAGTTAGGAGGTCTTCCCAAAAACAAGATGCATTGCTCCAATCTGGGAGCAGATGCTCTTCACAAAGCTATTGAAGATTACCAGAAAAAGAATAAAAAGAAAAAATAGGAGAAGCCATGGTTAAAGATAAAAAGTCCACATGCAAGTGTCCGTACTGTGATACTGATATAGAATTAAAATCATCCGTAATTTGTACAGTATGTGATTTAAAGATTTCACGCTGCCCTGAATGCGGTTACCCTATTTCAGAGAATATTGAAAAATGTCCTAACTGCGGAGTAAAGTTATGAATGAGATAAATATAGACCAGGAACTTGATTGCATAGGTTTATTTTGTCCTGCTCCCATTTATGAAACCAGGAAGAAAATTAATTCAATGAAGGAGGGCCAGGTTTTAAAAATGACTGCTGATGACCCTGGTTCTGAGGCTGATATAAAAAGCTGGGCAAAGACCACTGGGAATGAACTTTTCAAGATAGAAAAGGAAGGGGAAACCTTTATTTTCTATATTAAAAAAACCTCAGGATAGATTTGCCTACACACCAATATCGTATTATAATGGTTATTCGTTTTGGGGAGTAGTCTAGTGGCAGGACATGCGGCTCTGGACCGTAGGACGGAGGTTCGAATCCTCCCTCCCCAGCCATATAAAAAACAATTAGGCTACTGTAAAATGTGGGCAGCCAAGCCGTATTTTCAGCATAATGAAAAATCTTTATTTTCTTTCTATACTTTCAGTTACCACTTCGGGACTAAAGAATAAGTAAATCATAACAATCACTAATTGTTACAAATAATCATAATGGGTATAATTAACCTTAAACAAATATTTTAAGTTTATAAAATTTAGAGAAGCAGGTTCTTCAAATGCCTTCTTCAACTATCCAGGGATACGCAGCAAAGTCAGTAGGACAATCTCTTGAGCCATTTACGTTCGAGTCTGCGGAATTGGGGGAAAATGATGTAAGGGTTTCCATCAGCCATTGCGGAGTATGTCACACTGACATTCATGCAATTGACGACTACTACGGAATAACCACCTTTCCATTTGTTCCAGGTCATGAGATAGTCGGATATATATCATCTGTGGGAGAAGCAGTATCTGGTATGAAAGTAGGAGACCGGGTTGCCATAGGGTGGCAGGGGCGTTCGTGCGGAAAGTGCGAGTGGTGCTTGAAAGGAGAAGAACAATTCTGTATGGATATTGTCCAATCGGGAACATGGGTACCCTACGGAGGATTCTCATCTTCTGTGGTTGTAGATTACCGTTTTGCATATAAAATACCTGATGCTATGCCCTCCGAAGTAGCTGCTGTTCTCACATGTGCCGGTATTACGGTTTACAACCCACTTCAATTATACGCCACCAGACCCGCTCAGAAGATCGGTATTATAAGTGTTGGTGGACTTGGACATCTGGCAATACAGTTTGCACATGCCTTAGAGTACGAGGTAACCGCTATTTCCTCATCACCGGAGAAGGAAAAGCAGGCTTTAGCCTTTGGTGCAGACCATTTTATCGTTTCAGATGACCAGGCAAGCTTAAACCAGCTTGAATTCATTTTCGACCTGCTGCTTTGTACTGCTTCAGGAAAGATTAACTGGGAAGCGTTACTTAATACTTTAAAGAAAAAGGGCAAATTTATTCTGGTAGGTTTCCAGGATCTGGAGCTTAATTCAACTGACCTTGTGGCGCACCAACTGTCTATTACCGGATCTTTTATAGGTAGCCGGACCACAATGCAGGAGATGTTCTTGTTCGCACAAGCCCATGGGATAAAGCCTGCTATCGAAATGATGCCCATGTCAAAGGTAAATGAAGCACTTCAAAGAGTAAAGGAAAATAAGGCTCGTTACAGGATTGTACTGGTCAATGATGATGTAAATGATTAATTTATCATTGCAAAATCTAATTCTGGTTAAAAATGTCCTCATCTGCAGTCATTATTGCGGTTCTAACATTGCGTACAGTGGCCAGCCACTTTCAGACATTTATTTCATAGAAATCTTAATAATATTCATTTAGTTAGGATAAATTAAGACTTCATATTTAAAAAGATTAAAAATATATATCTGGCTTTAAAGTAAATACTCTCCCAATGGCCAGGATAAAGCCGGCCATAATACTGTTAATCATAATTATGCTAACAGGTTATACTAAAAAGTGTAAGGAAGTAGTAAAACATGAACAGAGTCATACATTTTGAGATTCACGCCGCAGACCCTGAAAGTTTAGGCAAATTTTATACTAATGTTTTCGGATGGGAAATCAAGGAATGGATTATTCCAGGGGTTAAAGATGAGAACCGTTACTGGGAAGTAATGACTGCTCCCGAGAAGTCAAAAGAGCCTGGTATAAATGGGGGTTTAGTATTTCGAAAAGGCCCACTGCCACAGGGTGTAGAACCATTAACTGCTTTTATATGTACAATTCAAGTTTCAAGTGTCGATGAATATTTAAAAAAGGTAACTGAGGCAGGAGGAAGTATAAGCCTACCTAAAATGCCAATTCCAGGTCTGGCTTGGCTTGCTTACTGTAAAGACCCTGAAGGGAATATTTTCGGCATTTATGAAGAAGATAAAAATGCAATATAGATTGCTGACATTTATAGTAAAAAATAACAAGTAATTTATTGTTTAGAGAAAGGAAGTAAAATATGAAATATATTGATGGCTTTGTTTTAGCAGTGCCAAAGGAAAAACTTAAAGATTATCAAAATATGGCCGAGACAGCCGGAAAAATCTGGAAAAAGTATGGTGCTCTTGAATACTTTGAAGCTGTAGGCAATGATTTAAATCCAAAGATGGCTGGGATTAATTTCTCTCAAACTGTTAGAGCCAAACCTGATGAGACTGTTATTTTCTCTTTCATTGTGTTTAAGTCAAAGCAACATAGAGATAGTGTTAATGAGAAAGTAATGAAAGATCCCGTTATGAATGACCCAGAATATAGGGACAAGCCAATGCCTTTTGATATGAAGCGTATGGTTTACGGAGGATTCGAGGTTATAGTTGAGATTTGATTTTCCATAATTATTGTCAGAAGTATTTGGTTAAATTAAGATAGAATTTTAAATTATGATTAATTTTTTGAATGGCCATATAAAAAAGATAATCGATTAAAATATATTTGAATGGCTGATAAATTTTTAAAAACACTTTTCTGGTATAAAAATATCTCCATTAAACATCAATAAATTAGTTCTAACTTTGCGTAAGGTGGCCAGCCATTAAGACACATTTAACAAATATATCTTAAAAAATTAGGCTCTTCAAAAGTTATCGTTATTAAGGTCTAATTAGTCTTATTGATATTTTAAAAAATTGATTTCAGGAATAAAAATATCTTCATTTAAGCTTAGAAAATTGGTTCTAACATCGTTTATAGTGAACAGTCAGCAAGATATTTAAATCAAATGAATAAACATTAATTTGTCTATAAACACAATTTTTGACCCAGTTCAAATGCTTCCTGTATTTTATCTGGGTTATTTTTTATTTCCCCTGCTTTTTCAGCACATGCATAAACTATTCCAATAAGAGAGGCATTAACAAAAGCGCATATGTCTTGAAAACTTCTTAAAGGATTGATTCCACCAGAAATAAAGATATCCTTATCACCAAATGTTAAAATAATACCAATTTTTTTCCCTGTTAGTGCGTAGACTTTATCTTTTTCAACTGCATATAGCCTATCAATAAATAATTTAGTTTGAGCGGAAATATTAGCCCAATAAGTGGGGGATGCAAAAACAATTGCATCTGCTTGTGCTACCTTAGAATATAAAGGAATCATGTCATCTTTGATTATACAACTTTTAGTTTTGTTTTTTCTGCAAGCATCGCATGCATCGCAAGGTGAAATTTTTAATTCCTGAAGGTTTATAATTTCAGAAATACCTCCATTTTCATTAGCACCTTTAGCCAAAGTTTGTATAAGGAAAGAACAATTTCCATTTTTTCTTGGACTTCCATTAATTATGAGAATTTTCTGATTTTTCATATTGGTGTATTTATTTAATTTTAATACTAAGAAATAAAATTTATAATTTTCCTTATTGATTTTTGGAATTGAAATTATTATATAATATTTTGAAATTTTATGAAATTAGATTGTTTAGATTAAATTTACCGACAAACTCTATAAATATAATTATTTACTTAAAGAGTTGGTTCTAAATTTCACTACTTGGGACAGTAACAAATAGTAGGTTTTAAGCAGTAATTAACCTATAATGCTCAATTCTAGTATAAAAATATCCTCATTCAAACCCAATAATATAGTTCTAACTCTGTCCACAGTCCCCAGCCACTTGTTATAAATCTTTTCTAAACCGCCCTCTTTCCTAACCGTCTAAATTTATTAAACTATTACTGTCTGTTTATAATACAAATGTTAATAATGAAAGCGTAAGACAAACGTTATGGACATAAGAAACCTCAAGATAAAAATATCTGTATTTCTAATTTTCATACTTATCTCCTGGCTGGCAGGGTAGTCCCTAATACATGCTTCTGATGCTAAATCAAACTCTGGGACTGAAGAACCTGCCGGTTATATAAGCAATCTGCTTGAAACTGTTAGATCCTTTGTAGATAACATCAAATCACTTTTTGGAGTAAATAGTGTGGAATCTGCCAAGGGATATGATGAATCAGAAGACGGTGGAGAAAAAGAAGATGAAGCTGAGGGCGAAGAAGACAACGGTAGCGGAAATAACTTTGGTGAAGAGATATCAAATATAGCACAGGAGCTCAGAACCGGGGGTTCTACTGTAGATCAACTAGTAGACAAATCAACCTCTACCCACCTGCAGGTTTTAGCAGAAGTCCATAAAAAGGTCCCACAAGCTGCAAAGGATACCACACTGAAAGCAATGAAAAATAGTGTGAAGGGAAATGCCGCTGCACAGGATGCTTTAAATAGGAAAGATGCTTCTAATAACGGTAGCGAAGATGAAGAAGATGAAGAGAAAGAAGATGGTCCGAAAAGCAGAGGCGTACATAATGCCTCTGAGATGGGCAAGCAGAAGAGAAATAATAATCCTTCCAATAGATAAATATTTTTTGCTAAAACAAATTTAATATAGGCCAATATTTTTTGTTACTCCAATAAGGTTAATGTTGGTTCGATAATCAAAAATGTATCATATATTTTAACTTAAGGCTCTTTTAAAAAATATTGTTGATATACGAACATATGTTTGCTAATATTTCCTTAAATCAAGTATGTTCGAAAGGAAATAAATTGACAGAAGACTTAAAAAAACAGCTGTATTTACTTCTTAAAAGACTATCGTCA